>NZ_JACJDO010000047.1:0-24768 GCF_014163535.1 Pseudoalteromonas sp. SR45-4 | reverse complement strand
CATACTCCATTCTTCAAAGGTTACCGTCCACAGTTCTACTTCCGTACAACTGACGTAACTGGTGACGTACAGTTACCAGAAGGCGTAGAAATGGTAATGCCTGGTGATAACGTTAAGATGACAGTTACTCTAATCGCGCCAATCGCGATGGACGAAGGTCTTCGTTTCGCTATCCGTGAAGGTGGTCGTACTGTAGGCGCTGGCGTTGTTGCAAACATCGTAGCGTAATAATTAGCCTAGCTAATTAGTACTAAAAAAACCGAGCTTACGCTCGGTTTTTTAATGCCTGATATAAAGTAAACCTTTTAGAACCTAGCTATAAAAAGAGTGCTTAGTGATTTTAAGAGGGGCTATTTAGGCAGGCTTACGATGGGGTAGCTAAGTGGTGTTTTGTCGCTGTGATTGATACTGTGTACTGTATTGGCATTGTAAGAAGTAAGGCTGGGCTGTAGTGCTAAATTAAAGTCCTGTTATTACCTTTGCTACATTAAGTCACTTAGGCTTGATTGGTTGGCTAATACTCTATTTTAACTTTGGTCATTTATATTTATGGCTGGGATCAAAAACGCCAGCGTTAAGCTGGCGTTTGTTATGCGAGGTTAAAGCTATTATGCTTTAGGTCCTGCATTTTTAATTTCGTCTGATACGTCATATTTAGTGAAGTTTTCAGTGAAATCGGCTGCAAGTTTAGCTGCATATTCAGCATACTTAGCTTTGTCTTCCCAGGTATTAATTGGGTTAAGTAAGTTGCTGTCTACACCTGGAACGGCTACAGGTACGTCTAGGTTTAAAACATCAATGTGTTGAGTTTCTACGCCAACTAGTTTACCCGATACAATAGCATCTACTACAGCACGTGTAGTTGGAATATCAAAACGCTTACCAGTACCGTAAGGGCCGCCAGTCCAACCTGTGTTAACTAGGTATACTTTAGCGCCAAACTCACGTACACGCTTCATTAGAAGCTCAGCATAAACACCTGCTGGACGTGGGAAGAATGGTGCGCCAAAACAAGTTGAGAATGTTGACTCAATATCGCTTGTAGAACCAATCTCAGTAGAGCCTACTTTTGCAGTGTAGCCACTTAAGAAGTGAAATGCTGCCGCTTCTTCAGTCAATATTGATACTGGAGGAAGTACACCACTTACGTCACACGTTAAAAATACCACTGCTTTTGGCTCGCCTGCGCGGTTTTCTACTTTACGTTTTTCAACGTGCTCAAGAGGGTACGCAGCACGGCTATTTTGTGTAAGGCTAGTATCGTTAAAATCAGGTACACGATTTTCATCAAGCACTACGTTTTCTAAAATAGTACCAAAGCGGATCGCATCCCAAATAACAGGTTCATTTTTTTGTGATAGGTCGATACATTTAGCGTAACAGCCGCCTTCAATGTTAAACACACTACCAGGTGCCCAGCCGTGTTCGTCATCGCCAATTAAAAAGCGAGTTGGATCTGCTGAAAGTGTTGTTTTACCTGTACCAGATAAGCCAAAGAATAAAGCGGTATCGCCTGCTTCACCTACGTTTGCAGAGCAGTGCATTGGTAATACACCTTTCGCTGGAAGTAGGAAGTTCTGTACAGAGAACATTGATTTTTTCATTTCACCGGCATAACGCATGCCAGCAAGTAACACTTTGCGTTGTGCAAAGTTAATGAGTACCGTACCGTCACTGTTTGTGCCATCGCGCTCAGGCTCACATACAAATGAAGGAACGTTCATTACTTGCCACTGAGGTACGTCAGATGAGTTGTAAGATTTAGGTTGAATAAACATATTTTTAGCAAAAATATGATGCCATGCAGTTTCTGTAGTAACAACAACAGGTAGATAGTGCTCTGGATCAGCACCTACTTCAAGGTGAGAGATGAAGTGATCATTACTTTGTACATACGCTTCTACGCGTGCCCATAAAGCATCAAACTTATCTGCGTCGAATGGGCGATTTACGTTGCCCCATTGGATTTCGTTTTCAGTACTAGATTCTTGAACAATAAAGCGATCTTTTGGAGAACGACCGGTGCGATGACCAGTATTTGCTACAAAAGCACCATTGGCTGCTAAAGTACCCTCGCCACGACGGATCGCGTGTTCGACAAGTTCAGCTGCAGTTAGATCGACAAAACGAGTAGCGCTTGAAGTCATGTTTATACCTAAATTGTGTGAGATTGAACGGGATAGCCTGGGTCTTGTTAACCTTTAAGCTGCGATTATAGTAACAGATGAGCTAAGGATATTCGAGCTTATGAAGGTGTTAAAAACACATATATTGGGTAAAAAACATGAATAATTTCAATGACACCGGTATCATAAAAACGGCTATTTTTATGATACCGGTGTCATTTTAAAATTATAAAAAAAGCCGCATAGCATGTGACTTTTTTATAATTTAGATTTAATGCGTGATTAGTTAAAAATGTTTTTCACATCTTGCTCATCAAAAAGATAATCTTTTAGACAGTAATGGCAGCTAATTTTGATTTCGCCATGCTCAGCAACATCATCAAGTAGCGCTTGTTGGCCAATATTAACTAATGCAGTCATGGTTTTTTCGCGGGTACAACCACACTTAAATTGAATGCTTTGTGGCTCAAACACACGCGGGTTATCTTCGTGGTACAGACGAGTTAGGACGGTGTTAGCATCAAGCTCTAATAGTTCTTCATCTTTAATGGTATGGCTAAGAGCTTCTAAGTGGGCAAAGTCTTCAATAGATTTTTGTTTATCAACGGGTAAAACTTGTAAAAATAAACCACAAGCTTTGGCATTTCCCTCGGTTGTATCGGTTGCAAACCAAAGACGCGTTTTTAATTGCTCTGATTGCTCAAAGTAAGCCTCTATACATTCACTTAAGGTTTCATGCTCTAAAGGCACTATACCTTGATAGCGCTCCCCTTTAGTTGGCGTAATAGTAATAACCATATAGCCTTGGCCTATCAACTCTTTTACTGTGCTACCTGTTACTTCACTTTGTAAGCGAGCTATACCACGCATGTTTTGTTTATCGTCGCCATTAATTACCGCGTATTTAACCGGCCCATCACCTTGTAGTTGAACCGCTATTTCGCCTTCAAATTTTAAGGTGGCTGTTAATAAACAGGTCGCAACAAGCAGTTCACCCAATAATGCTTTAACTGCATCAGGGTAATTATGATTGGCGATCATTTCGTTGTAGGCATTCTCAATTTGTACGAGTTCGCCACGAACATCGAGATTGTCGAATAAATAACGGTGGAGTAAATCTTGTTGCATGAGCGACTATACCTAACTTAATTTCAATTTTAAAAGTTCGCGTCTTTGCTTCTTATCCGGTTTTTTATCCGGATGAGGTGCAAAAAGGCTGTTATTTTTGCGCGCGATAGAATTTTCTTCGCGTTTAGCAATACTAGCATCAGATTCTTGATACAAGGTCTGTGCAATGGGGGCGCTTTGGCGTTTTTCAAGTATTTTGAGCACAGTTACTATTTTTTCATCTACCCCTTGGGCTAATTTTATAGTTGCGCCTATTTCTACTATTTTACCTGCTTTGGTACGCTGGCCATTATAATGCACTTTTCCGCCTTGTACCATTTCGCGAGCCGCAGCACGTGTTTTATAAAATCGTGCCGCCCATAACCATTTGTCTAATCTAATTTTTAGCTCATCTTTATGTTCTAAATTAGGGTTAGCATTACTTTTTTTAGCCATAAAGCACCTTTAATAAGTGTTTGCCTAGATTTTAAAATTTACCATAAAAGCTATTTGCGATGAAGGATTACTACAACAGTTGTTTTTATGCAGCGGCTAAATTAAAATCAATCTGTTTACAAAGTTTAATATTAGCATGCTTGTTGAATGAAAAATGAAAAGGTACTATGCATAGCGATTAGGTAAAAACTAAAATAAGAATACTATTTATGGAACAGCAAGTTCAACAATTTAAACATTTTATAAGCCGTTTACCGCATGCCAAATTGAGTGCGGTTGTTACATTATTAGTTGTTGTTTATATTGCTTTTTTATCGTCTAAACTCGTTTGGCTTATGTGGCCAAATCCTATTGTGTCACCACTCACGCCAATCTACTACGGACAACATTCAACTGCAGCAAGTAACAATTATTCTCAACATATAATTGAGCAATTTATATTTGGTAAAGTAATTGTTAAAAGCAAGAGCGATGATCACGCTGCAAAAGTTGTAAATGATGCCCCTGAAACGCGCTTAAGTATTAATCTTACTGGTATTGTTGCAGTAAGTAACGACGATAAAGCGGGGCTCGCTATTATAGAGTCACAAGGCAAGCAAGAAACCTACCTAGTAGATGAAGCAGTGCAAGGGACGCGAGCTAAACTAGCGCAGATATTACCCGACCGCGTTATTTTAACGGTAAACGGACGATTTGAAACATTAATGTTGGATGGTCTCGACTTTACAAAAACAGTATCTATGCCGGTTTTAGCTGCACGTGATGAAGCTGAAATGGGCCCACAATTAGGGCCTGCCCCAAGTGAGCAACAAATAGATGTAACTGCCGATCCAAACATTAAGCAGGCTTTAATCGAAACCCGTGAAGAGTTGCTCGAAGAGCCCGGTAAGTTATTTGACTATATTCGCGTGTCACAAGCGATGAGCGATGGGGAACTTATTGGTTATCGCTTGAGTCCAGGTAAAGAGCCTGAGCTATTTAAGCAGATGGGATTACAAAATAACGATTTAGCTGTTGCAATTAATGGCTATCAACTAACAGATTTAAAACAGGCCATGGCAGCCATTAATGAGCTGCGTAACAGTACAGATGCCACTATCACTATTGAACGTGATAACCAGCAAATAGACGTACAATTTAGTCTGCAATAACTTAGCATTGGAGTTTTAATATAATGGTTCAGGCGCTACACCTCACAAAAATTAAAAAAGGGTTAGCTAAGTACGCAGCACTTTTTCTAGCAGCAAGCATTTCGTTTTCTGTTGCTGCTGTTGAATACGCTGCTAACTTTAAAGGCACTGATATTAATGAGTTTATTAATATTGTTGGTAAAAATCTTAATAAAACAATAATTATTGACCCTAACGTACGTGGCAAAGTAAATGTGCGTAGTTATGAGTTAATGGGCGAAGCGCTTTATTATCAATTCTTTTTAAATGTATTAGAAGTTTATGGCTATTCAGCCATTGAAATGGACAATAATATAATAAAAATTGAAAAAAGCTCGGATGCTAAAAAGTCAAACGTACCGCTAATTACTGATGGCAGTGAAGCCAGTGGCGATATGATGATTACCCGAGTTGTACGGGTTAAAAACGTAAGTGTGCAAGAGCTAGGTCCTTTGGTTCGTCAATTTAGCGACCAAAAAGATGGAGGCCATGTTGCCAACTTTAATGCCGCAAACGTAATGATGCTTACCGGGCATGCTGCATCGGTAAACCGCTTAGTTGAAATAATACGCTCGGTTGATCAAGCGGGCGATAAGCGTGTTGATATTGTAAAGCTTAAATTTGCTACCGCAGATGATGTGGTATCTGTAGTTGATAATATTTATAAAGACAGCGGAAAAGGCAGTATTCCAGAGTTTTTAATACCTAAAGTGGTTGCCGATGGCCGTACTAACAGCGTTATTGTTAGTGGCGAAGGCCAAGCACGCACCCGTGCTATTGAGCTTATTAAGCGCTTAGACGGTGAGCTTGAAAGCCAAGGGAACACTAAAGTATTTTATCTAAATTACGCAAAAGCAGAAGATTTAGTTAAAGTATTGCAAGGTGTTAGTAAGTCGCTAACAGATGACACTCAAGGCGGCAGCGCAACCAAAACACGTACTCGCAGTAACAACGACACCAGCATAGAAGCCCACCCCGATTCAAACTCATTAATTATTACAGCACAACCCGATACTATGCGCTCGCTTGAGTCAGTTATAGAGCGTTTAGATATTCGCCGTGCGCAAGTATTGGTTGAAGCAATTATAATTGAGGTAATGGAAGGCGACGGGATTAACTTTGGTTTGCAGTGGATTTCTGAGCAAGGCGGTATGCTGCAGTTTAATAATGGCACAACTGTACCGGTTGGTGCGTTAGCTGTAGCGGCTGAGCAAGCACGTGATACTACCGTCTCTAAAAATATAATTGGCACCGAAACCGGCACTGTTACTCAGGTTGATGAAACCACTCAGGGTAACTACGGCCCATTAGCATCATTACTCGGTGGCATTAATGGTTTAGCCATGGGGGTGATAAAAAATGACTGGGGCGCAATTGTTCAAGCCGTTTCGACCGATAGTAATTCAAATATTTTGGCGACTCCCTCTATTACTACTATGGATAATGAAGAAGCGTCTATTTTAGTGGGTCAAGAAGTGCCCATAATTACTGGCTCGCAAACGGGTAGCAATAACGCCAACCCATTTCAAACCGTTGAACGCCAAGAAGTGGGTATAAAGCTTAAAGTAACCCCGCAAATTAACGACGGCTCTGCTGTGCAGTTAACCATTGAACAAGAAGTGTCGAGTGTAAGTGGTGCTACTGCTGTTGATATTTCAGTTAATAAGCGTTCAATTAAAACCACGGTAATGGCCGATGATGGTGGTATGGTGGTGCTTGGCGGCTTAATAGATGAAGACGTACAAGAAAGTGTGTCTAAGGTGCCACTACTAGGCGACATTCCTATTTTAGGTCACTTATTTAAATCAACTAATACCACACGACGTAAGCGTAACCTGATTGTATTTATTCGCCCGACTATTATTCGCGACGGAATTAGCATGAATAAGTTGAGCTTTAATAAATATAACTTTATTCGTGGCGAGCAATTTAAGCAGCGCGAAGATGGTATAGAGTTAATGCCAAGAACCGACACGCCTATTTTACCCGAGTGGAATGATGAGCTAATACTGCCACCTACGTATGAAGAGCATTTACGCAAACAAAATGCACAAGAGCGTAAAGATGACTAAGGCGATTGCAGAGATAAACCAAGATGTGGTTCATCCTAATGTGCATCATCCGGACGAGCTATTAACCAGTGACGACTTAGTTGAGCTGCCCGCTAAACGTTTGCCTTTTTCATACGCACGGCGAGCCGGAGTGTTGCTGAGTAAAAATAAAGAGCAGCGCATAGTGTATTACCGTGGCGAACTTGATATTGACGTACTGTTAGAAGTACGCCGTATTGCAGGACATGGTTTTACGCTTGAGCAGCTTGCTGATGACAAGTTTGAGCTACTGCTAGAGGCTTCGTATCAGCGAGATAGTTCTGAAACGCAACAAATGATGGAAGACATTGGCAACGAAGTTGACTTGTTTTCATTAGTAGACGAACTGCCACAAACCGAAGATTTACTGGCAGGCGATGATGATGCGCCAATTATTAAGCTTATAAATGCGATGCTCAGTGAAGCAATTAAAGAGGGTGCGTCTGATATTCATATTGAAACCTTTGAGCAAGAACTGGTTATTCGCTTTAGGGTTGATGGTGTATTAAAAGAGGTACTTAAACCTAATCGTAAATTAGCATCCTTGCTGGTATCGCGAATTAAGGTAATGGCTAAGCTCGATATTGCCGAAAAACGTATACCACAAGATGGCCGTATTAGTTTGCGTATTGCAGGGCGTGCAGTTGATGTACGGGTATCAACCATGCCATCGAGTTTTGGTGAGCGTGTTGTGCTGCGTTTACTGGATAAAAATAACGCGCACTTAAATCTTGAAGATTTAGGTATGACCGCACAAAACCGTGAATTGTTTGCAAATTTAATTAGTAAACCTCATGGCATTATTTTAGTAACCGGGCCTACAGGCTCTGGTAAAAGTACCACCTTGTACGCAGGTATGAGTCAAATAAACTCTCGCGATCGTAATATTTTAACGGTTGAAGACCCCATTGAATACGAAATACCGGGCATTGGCCAAACGCAAGTAAATACTAAAGTAGGTATGACCTTTGCGCGTGGCTTACGGGCTATTTTACGTCAAGATCCCGATGTAGTGATGGTTGGTGAAATACGCGACCTAGAAACCGCTCAAATTGGTGTGCAAGCATCATTAACCGGTCACTTGGTAATGTCTACGTTGCATACAAATACTGCTTCTGGCGCTATTACTCGTATGGAAGATATGGGAGTGGAGCCATTTTTACTGTCATCGTCGTTACTCGGTGTGTTATCGCAGCGACTAGTACGCACACTGTGTAAAAGCTGTAAAAAAGAACATGTAGCCGATGAGCGCGAGTGCCAGTTATTAGGCGTACCGTTTGAAAGCAAACCAACTATACACCGTGCAGTAGGGTGTGAGGCATGTAACTTTAATGGTTATAAAGGCCGTACTGGTATTCATGAGTTATTAGTGGTGGACGAAACCATTCGTGAAATGATCCACAATGGTAAGGGCGAGCAAAGCGTTGAAAAATACATTCGCAAGCTCAGTCCAAGTATTCGTCAAGATGGCTGTAGCCGTGTACTTGCAGGTAAAACAACACTTGAAGAAGTATTGCGTGTTACCCGTGAGGAAGGCTAATAATGGCAGCATTTGAATACCGTGCCTTAGATGGCCGAGGCAAAGAAAAAAAAGGCATTTTAGAAGCGGATACAGCAAAACAAATTCGCCAAATATTACGCGATCAAAAATTAACGCCGCTCGAAGTTGTACCCGCGGCGCAAAGTGATAAACAGGTTAAAGGCCAAAAAACGTCATTACTTGGCGGTTTGTTTAAACCTACTATATCAACCTCAGATTTGGCGCTTATAACTCGCCAGTTAGCAACACTCATTCAATCGGCTCTGCCAGTTGAGGGTGCGGTAATGGCTGTGGCTGAGCAATGTGAAAAACCACGTTTAAAACGCATGCTGATGTCGGTTCGCTCAAAAGTAGTGGAAGGGTATACCCTTGCCGACGGTATGAGTGAGTTTCCGCATGTGTTTGACGATTTATACCGCGCTATGGTTGCCGCAGGCGAAAAGTCAGGGCATTTAGACCAAGTACTAAACCGGCTTGCCGATTACACCGAACAGCGCCAATATATGCGCAGTCAAATAACGCAAGCTATGGTGTACCCCATTATTTTAGTGGTGTTTGCTATTGCAATTGTGTCGGTTTTATTAGGTACTGTAGTACCTAAAATACTAAAAACCTTTGAGAAAACCAAGCAAGTACTCCCTTGGACCACTGAGTGGGTAATGGCGGGAAGTCATTTTGTACAAAATTATTGGTTTATTAGTTTAATTGTAATAACGGGCCTAGCGATAGGGATTAAGCATGCTTTAAAACAGCCTAAAATTCGTTTTTGGTGGGATGATAAAATATTGCATATGCCCGGTATTGGTAAAGTAGCTAGAGGTATTAATACCGCCCGCTTTGCCCGAACTTTAAGTATTTTATCATCAAGCTCGGTACCGCTACTTGAAGGTATGCGTATTGCGGGTGGAGTGCTGATCAACGAAAAAATTAAAAAAGCAGTTGCCGATGCAGCGGATAGAGTAAGCGAAGGGGCAAGTTTAAGAGCGGCTTTACAGCAAACTAAATTGTTTCCGCCAATGATGCTACATATGATAGCCAGCGGTGAAAAATCTGGCGAGCTGGAGCAAATGTTAGAACGCGCTGCTAATAACCAAGATCGCGAATTTGAAAGTATGGTTAATGTATCGCTAAAACTATTAGAACCCGCAATGATCGCTTTAATGGCGGTTATTGTATTATTTATAGTAATGGCAATTTTACAGCCAATTATGGCAATGAATAAAGCTGTAGGGCTTTAACTTAAAAGTAAATTAATGGTTTAATAAACCATTGTTTAGTGTTTTTAGAATAATGAGGTAATTACGTGAATAAACAATCAGGTTTTTCTTTGCTAGAAGTGATGGTCGTACTGGTTATAATTGGCATGATCATGTCAATTGTGGCACCTAATATTATGGGTCAACAAGAAGAGGCCGCTATCGATAAAGCACACTTAGATATTCAGCAGCTTGAAGATGCAATGAGCCTTTATAAGCTTAAAAATAAAAGCTACCCAAGTACCGAGCAAGGCCTAGAAGCATTGGTTAATAAAACCAGCATAGAGCCAATACCAAAACGTTTTCCAGATGGTGGCTTTATTAGTAAATTACCAGAGGATCCGTGGGGCAATACTTATCAGTTAATTAGTCCAGGAGAAATTGGTAAATTTGATATTTTTTCTTTAGGTCCAGATGGCCAAGCCGGCACCGATGACGACATTGGTAACTGGGACGAAGAAAAACAGTAATGGCCATCAATCGCGCAGTGTATTTATATACTAATACCCAGGGCTTACTATGCAAGTAAGCTCTGAGAGATTGCGTGCAAAAAGCCGCGGCTTTAGTTTAATCGAAATTTTAGTGGTATTAGTGATCATCGCTTTTGCCACAAAAATGGTGGTATATAGCTTAGAAGGCGGCGCTGAGGATGAGTTAGATACTCAAGCGCTTAGGCTGCATACCACCATTAATATGGCATCAGAATTTGCTATTTTAAACCAAGTTGAATTGGGTTTTCATATAGACAACAACGTATTTGAGTTTTTAGTTTTTGATGGTGAAAAGTGGGTAAGCTTTGTCAGAGAAGCATTATTTGAGCCGGTTGAATTTGATCCACGCTTTAAACTAGCGCTTAACCTAGACGACTTAGCTTGGGCGCAAGATAACTTACTCGAGCAAGCAAATTGGCGTGAGCTAATGAGCGGCGACGAAGACAGCTTATTGGAGCTTAAAAAGTTTAAAATTCCGCAAGTGCTAATACTATCTTCGGGCGAAGTAAGTGCATTTCAATTAACACTCGAATTAAAAGAGCAAAGCGAGCCGGTTTACTTTATTGAAGGCGAGTTTACTGCGCCAGTGAATTTACGCCGAGAGCCCGAATAATGCGCCAGTATAATAAAGGTTTTACTTTACTTGAAGTGCTAGTGGCATTGAGTATTTGTGCTATGGCAGGTATTGCAGCAATGCAAGCAACCAGTGAGCACATTCATCATCTATCTAGCATAGAAGAGCAAACTTACGCCTCATGGGTTGCCGAAAACATTATGGTAGAGCAGCGTACCAAAGGCGAACAATGGGAAGGGAAAGACGGCGTGCGCGGTAGTGAAGTTATGGCGGGTGTTGAATGGTTTTGGCGCCAAGATATAGGTAAAACCGCAGATAAAGACTTTGTAAAATTAACCATTAATATATTTAGTGATGAAAAATACGAACACTCAATATATGAGCTGGCAACTTATTTAAATAAAGGCAAAAAATAAGTGAAGCAACGCGGATTTACCTTACTTGAAGTGATGGTAGCCTTGGGGATTTTAGGCTTTGTTATTATGGCCACGCACCAAATACTAGATACCACTACCCGCGCCAAAGAGGCTTCGGATGATAAAATAGCCGAGCTAAATGGTTTGCAAACCACCTTTAGGTTAATGGATCAAGATTTTAGTCAAATGACCAAACGTGCTGTACGCAATGAAGCAGGCGATGTGCAAGAGCAGTATTTGCTAGCCGGACGCTATGTTTTAGATAGCCAATATGATGGCATTGGCTTTGTGCGCGACGGCTGGATAAATCCAATTAATTTATTACCACGCTCAGAATTACAAGCTGTGGGTTATCGCGTAATAAACGACAACTTGGAGCGAGTGTACCGGGTATATGTTGATCAGCTTGACAACATGGAGCCGCGTGTACAGGTTGTTTTAAAAAACATTGAAGAGCTAAAGTTTGAATTTTTAGACGATAAAAACGAATGGCAAGCTAAGTGGCAAATTAAAGCACTTCCTAAAGCGGTTGCTGTTACGCTGCAACAAATAGAGGCAGAGCCAATTAGGCGAGTATTTTTAGTGCCAGGACAAGGTAAAGAAATTCTACCATCGAGCCCATCAACTGATGATGCACTGGCCGATGAAGGTAACCCGCAAGAAGGTGGGCAGTAATGGGGCTGCGTTCTTCTCGTGGAGCCGCACTTGTTATTGTGCTGTTTATTGTTGCATTAGCGGCCATTTTAGCCGTAGAAATGAGTGCTAACTTAATGGTGCAAGTGCAAAAAAGTACTAACTTACAGGGTCATCAACAAGCTAAGTGGTATGCCTATGGTGCAGAAGAGCTTGCCATAAAAGCGCTGATTAAAAGCAAAAGAGACGATCCTGACAAAACCACGTTAGATCAAATATGGGCGCAGCAAGGCGATATACCTTACCCAGTTGATAACGGCACACTAAGCGGAAAAATAACGGATTTACAAGCATGTTTAAACTTAAATGCTATAGCCGTAGAACCAGATTTAAATAGTGCTAGCAAAACCAATCCAGCGCACAAGGCCTTGTTCGCATTACTTGAAAATATTGAAGATTTACCGGCACAAGAGTCAGAGGAAACCATGGCTGACAGTGTGTTTGATTGGCTAGACGAAAACAGCATTACATACCGTTCAGGAGCAGAAGAAGGGGAATACTTGTCGCGTCAATTTCCGTACATGACCGCCAATAGCTTATTTGCATCAACCTCCGAGCTGCGTTTGGTTAAAGGTTTTAACCCATTAGTAATGGAAAAAGTGCTGCCTTATGTTTGTGTAATACCTGGTAGCACTTTATTGTCTATTAATGTGAATACCTTAGCAGCAGAGCAAGCACTCATTTTAAGTACCCTTATAGATGAGCTAAGTGTATCGGGTGCTGAAGCTGTGATTGCTGCTCGCCCAGATGCAGGCTTTGAAAGTAAAGCTGCCTTTTTTGAACAAGTTCAGCAGCAAGGCGGGCAAAACGTCAAAGCGGTAGAAAAATTGTTTAGTATTAATAGCGAATATTTTAAATTACAAACGCAGGCAAACTTTGTTGATCTGCGTTTTTCGATGACCACATTACTGCACGCCAAAGACGGCGACGTAACGATACTGGCGCGAAAATTTGGAGGCGTACAGTGACAGAAATACTGTTGATCCGCACGGGTCAAACCGAACAAGAGTTACTTAATTGGTTAATATACTCACCACAAGAACAACAAATAATAGCCAGTGGTGAGCTAGTTAATGCCAGTTATTTAAACGAACTGAGCGAAAAATCGCTAGGGCGCGAAGTCGTTGTATTATTGCCTTGTGACCAAGTGCAATTAAAAACGGTAATGCTACCGACTAAATGGAATCGTAAGTTAGAGCAAGCTTTGCCTTATATGCTCGAAGAAGATATAGCGTGCGATATAGATGAGCTATTTATTGCTGTAGGTGAGCCAGTGATGATTGGCGAGCAGCATGCTGTTCGTGTTGCTATGACCGACCGCGAATGGTTTGAGGCGTGGCTAGCGCTATTTGCAGAGCATAATTTATCGGTATATAAAATATTACCCGATGCTTTGTTATTACCCCCAGCAGATGAGGACACAGTAACGGCAATAGCACTTAATAATCAGTGGTTATTTAAACAAGGCCCATGGCGTATAAGTGCAGTAGAGACGAGCTGGTTAAATGGTTACTTAACAGCAATGGGTAATCCAGATGTAAAGCATTTTAGTCCGGCGACTCAGTTTCCTGAAACGGTAAACTTACAGGCTCAAACCAGTGATTACGACTTACCGCTGGCCTTATTTGCTAAGCAACTAGAGCATACTAAGTTTAATCTTCGCCAAGGTATGTATCAGCTTAAAAAGAAAAGCACCTTATGGTGGGGGTACTGGAAAAGTGCTGCCATTATTACCAGCGTTGCCTTAGTAGCGAGTATTACGATTAAAGCTATAGAGTTGCATCAGCTAAATACCCAGTTAGAACTTGCTAAAGCACAGGTAATTGAGCGCTACCAAAAGGCATTTCCGGGAACTAAGGTTCGCCCACACCTTATTAAAAACCAAATTAAAGGTGCACTGACAAAAATACAAGATACCAGCGACGCTGGATTTTTAGAGTTAACCACAGAATTAGTGGGGGTGTTTTCACAGGTAAGTAATTTTACCCCTGAAACACTGCGTTATGACAAAAAACGTAATGAATTACGTATGAGAGCACGCGCAAAAGACTTTCAAACCTTTGGTAAAGTTAAAGCCATACTTGAACAGCAAGGGTTAACGGTTGATCAAGGTTCGTTAAGTAACGATGGTGACTTTGTGGTTGGCGAAATTAAACTGCGAGGTGCAGTATGAAGCAGCAGTTAATTAAACATTGGCGCTCACTAAAAGAGCAAGAGCAGCAGTTAATAATCGTTGCGAGTGGTATTTTTATTGTGTTTATTTTAGTGATGGGCATTTTTAGACCCTTAAATAATGCAATAGCAAGTGCTGAGCAATCGCAATTAAAACAGCAAGAGCTACTAGTGTGGGTTGACGAAAGTATTGTAAAGCTCAAGGCCGCTGGTAATACACAAGTGGTTAATAGTCAAAACATTAGCCAAATAGTTAACGCCACCCGCGGACGCTATAAAATAAATATTAGTAAAATGCAGCCAAGTAATAACTCGCTACGTTTAACGCTCGACTCAGTAGAGTTTAATCAATTAATACTGTGGCTTGATGAACTGGTCAATCAACATGGTCTACGGGTCGAAAATTTAGATTTGAGCCGTGACGATAAGTCGGGCTATGTACGTGTTAGCCGTTTGCTATTAGAGAAGTAATGAATGAAAAAAATAATAACCTTATCCATTGTATTTTTACTTAGTTTTATTGTGTTTTGTATTATTAAGTTACCTGCAGCGGTGGCCATTGACCTAGCAAAACCTTATTTTCCTAAGCAACTTGAAGTAGGGCAAAGTGTTGGCACTATTTGGCAAGGGCAAATGATGCAAGTGCGCTACCAAGGTGAGCAATTAAATAATGTGCGTTGGGATGTTGCCGGGTGGGCATTATTTACCGGTAAGTTAAATGCCAATGTAAAATTTGGTGACCCACGTGAGCGCAGTGATATATCGGGTTATGCAGATGTGAGCTTTGGTTTATTTAATAAGCAAGTGAAAGTAACCAATGGATTAGTGCGCTCAACAGTTGAAAGAGCGATGCAACGCATACAACTTCCGTTACCTGTAACCGCTAAAGGTCGTGTGATCTTGGAATTGGCAGAGTATACATCGGGCGCACCTTATTGTGAGTCACTGCAAGGCGAGATAGCGAGCCCTAATATTGACGTACAAGGTTTGAACGGTTGGTTTAATATAGGCCCGCTTGGTGGTAACCTAAGCTGTAAATCGGGCGACATAGCCATACTTATCGACCCAGATAACACCTTAGGGCTTGAAGCTGATGCAACCCTAAAAGCTAATTTTGACTTTAAAGTATCAGGCTATGTAAAGCCCGATGCCACGTTGCCAAAAGATGTACATGATGCGGTTAAGTTTTTAGGTCGTCCAGATAATCAAGGCCGTTACCCGCTCAACTTTTAATGTTTAATATAAAGAGTTTTAATGCAATTACCCCAATTTACTGAGCAGCACGCTAAGCAGCTCAGCACATTTTTAGACACCCAGTCTCAAGCGATGACGCTAACGCAAAGCCAAGGTTATTTATTTGGCGTAATTTGCTCTCCTGAGCCTCTAGACGTACATGAGTGGATGGCAGCAATTTTGCCTAATACAGCTAATAATGTAGATGAAGAAATGCTATTTTTATTTATGGCGTTATACCATCAAATTAGTGAGCAAGTATTTGAAGTAGGCTATAAATTACCAGCACAATATAATTACGAATTTTGCAGTAATTGGAGCGCAGGTTTTGTAACGGCAACAACGTCATATACTCAAAAGTTATTAAGTTCAACCGCGTTAGAGGCAGAATATAAACAAGCCCTCGAAAGTGCTCAAGCCACATTAAGCTTTTTTGCACTTGATGGGCAAACCATTAGCCAAATAGCGTTACAAAACAGTATTGATGAGCAGTTACTTTGCCAGCAGCAATATGAGCTAATGGGCGACTTTGCGCTAGGCTTTGCAGAGCTAGTGGAAATAGTCGCACTTAATAGTGGCTTGTATACAGATGAAGGATGGGAAGAGTAGTTTAGGCGCAGTAATGAGTTGAGCTTAAAATATAGCCGTGAAATAAATTTAAGCGCCTAGCTCTAATATAATATCAGTGCAGCCTTGCTTGCACTTAATCAGCCCTTTGCCCGGCTCGCTGGTGGCTAAGTCGAGTGTTAAAACCCCATTACATTGTTCGCACTTTAGCGTTTTACCTTGCGTGAGTTTTTTAAGCATATTACGTTGCTGGTGAAATGAGTCGCTGGCCTTTTTATTTAATCCAGAAAAGTCCATTATTTACCTCGCATGTGTTCTAGTGAGCCGGATACTATTTTACATACAGTGTTTAAGCGCTCATCATAAAAATATAGGTTTAAGTCGCGCTCACGGCAGTAGCGTAAGTGAAATAATCTTATTGAGTCATCGGTAGTAAATGTTTTTTCGGTGTACTCACGCTCAGATTCAGACAGTGTTAACTGCGCACTAATTTCGTTTTTAGCCATACTGGCAGTAGGGCTGCGATTCACTTTGCTCGCATCACTTAAAAAGTCAATACCATCGTTAAATAACCGCTCACGAGGTTCTTTCACCAAAGGGTGATCGACTGTGAAAAAGGCGAGGACTACTATTACCAAAATAATAAATTTTTTCATAGTTGGGTAAACTTTGATCCAAATAACATAAAATGATGCTGCAGTGTAATAAAATGCATTTGAAAAGCAAGTAACTAAAGTGAATAAATTATTAGCGATCTATGCCAGTAATTTTAGCCAATATTGTTATAATAGCTAACAGCAGTTAGATATTTCTGAAATATCTGAAAGTATTCAAGTCTTGTTATAAATATTATACGTAATAAGTACGTTATTACACTATAAGGTAAACCTTGAATATAGCTGAATTTTTATTTCCAAGCGGTGTTGAGGAACTTCGATGGACAAACAAATTAAAGTAAAAAATATACCAGTTGAAGTAAAGATTCAAAAGCCGGATCTTAGCGGGCAACAGGATCGGTTTAATCCACGTAATCGTATTTACGTGCGTGCTGTTAATGGCTTGCACCAACTTCTTAGGCAGCGAATTGGCTTTTTAGGTCTGTTGGCATTTATGCTGCTACCTTGGATAAATTTTAATGGTGAGCAAGCCGTTTTATTTGATTTAATAGGTCAAAAATACAACATTTTTGGTTTAACCCTGTGGCCGCAAGACTTTACCATACTCGCCTTTATTTTTATGTTGGCCGCGTTTGCTTTGTTTTTGGTCACTACATTTTATGGACGAGTGTGGTGTGGTTATACCTGCCCACAAACGGTGTGGACTTTTACCTTTATTTGGTTTGAAGAAAAGTTTGAAGGTACGGCAAACCAACGTAAAAAGCTCGACCAACGAGCAATGGACTTTGATAAGTTTTGGCGCAAAACCGCTAAGCACACCAGTTGGATTTTGTTTTCTTTATATACAGCAATTACATTTGTTGGTTACTTTACCCCTATTCGTGAGCTACTCCCTGACTTTGTTACCTTTAATGCCGGTAGCTATGCCTTAATGAGTATTATCTTTTTTGCTGCTTGTACATACGGTAATGCTGGGTGGATGCGCGAAATTATGTGTTTACATATTTGCCCATACTCACGTTTTCAGTCAGCCATGTTTGATAAAGATACCTATACAGTATCGTATGATGAAAAACGCGGTGAAAGCCGTGGCCCACGCTCGCGCAAAGTGGCACACCAAGATTTAGAAATAGGCGACTGTATTGACTGTAATTTATGCGTGCAAGTATGCCCAACCGGTATAGACATACGTAATGGCTTACAAGCAGAGTGTATTAACTGTGGCGCTTGTATTGATGCATGTGATGGGGTGATGGATAAAATGAATTATCCACGCGGACTTATTTCTTATACCACTGAGCGAAACTTAGAAACGCCAGAGAATAAAACCAACCCACTGCGGGCAAAAATTATTGGTTATATAGTGATCCTGGTTATTTTAACCAGTGCCTTGGTTGCCAATATTGCGCTGCGTAAAACGATGGAATTTGATATTATTCGCGATCGTAATCAGTTATATAGGGTTAATTTTGAAGGGTTGGTAGAAAACACCTACACCTTAAAAGTGATCAACAAAGCGCAGCATGAGCAAACCTTTACAATTAAAGTGCAAGGGCTCGATAACTTTAAGTACATAGGTAAACAAACGTTTAGGGTTAACGCAGGGCAATCGCACAATGTGCCTTTATCACTGGTTATGGATCCGTATGACTTAAAAGCGCCAATGACAGAATTTAACTTTGTGCTATCGCCGGTAGGCGAGCCCGACAATCAAATATCACAGTCGAGTAACTTTTTTAAAGCGCGGTAAAGTTTAACAAAAAGCGGGGTGTTCCCCGCTTTTATTTTATATAAGAAGTGTATGAGTAAATTTAGCTTTATTGATTTAACACCAGATCTAATTCTTGATGCCATAGAAAGTGTTGGTATTTATGTTGAGTCTGGTTTATTGGCATTAAATAGTTACGAAAATAGAGTGTATCAATTTGTAGCAGAAGGCGGAAAACGCTACGTTGTTAAGTTTTATCGTCCAGAGCGTTGGAGCGAGGAGCAAATACAAGAAGAGCATTACTTTGCCTTTGAGTTAGCAGAGGCCGAAGTACCGGTTGTTGCGCCAATGGAATATAACGGGCAAAGCTTATTTGAACACCAAGGCTATTTATTTACTTTATTTCCAAGTGTTGGCGGGCGTTTATTTGAAGTCGATAACTTAGATCAACTTGATGTACTAGGGCGCTTAATTGGCAGAATGCACCAAGTTGCTAAAACAAAACCATTTACACAAAGGCCCACCCTAACCTGCGAAGAGTACTTACATACAGCAAAAGTTCATCTGCAAAAAAGTAACTTAGTACCTATGGGATTAGAAACTGCTTTTTATACCATTTTAGATTTGGTTATTAAGCAGGCTCAAACACAGTATACCAATGTAAAAACGATACGTTTGCATGGGGATTGCCATGCTGGCAATATATTATGGGCAGGCGATGCGTTAATGTTTGTTGATTTAGATGATAGTCGCCAGGGGCCACCCATTCAGGATCTATGGATGATGCTAAGTGGCGATCGACAAACGCAGCTGTTACAGTTAGATACCTTAGTAACCGCCTATGAAGAATTTTGTGATTTTGATCACTCACAGCTTAAGTTGATCGAACCACTTCGGGCTATGCGTATCATCCATTACATGGGGTGGGTTGCAAAACGATGGAGCGATCCGGCTTTTGTGCGGAACTTTTCATGGTTTGCCGATGACAAATACTGGGAGCAACAAATTTTAGCACTTAAAGAGCAGCTTGCCGCATTGCAAGAAGCACCGTTAAAATTATTGCCATAACATTTTATTCAAAAATATGTACAACGAGAGACTAATGCTTAAAAAATTAAAACTGAGCCTACTACTTCTTTGTCTACCTTTTGCAGCACTTGCAGCAAACTTTGAAGTAGGTAATCAATATACAGTTATCGATATCGAAAAAAGTACTACACCACAAGTTACCGAATACTTTTCGTTTTATTGCCCGCATTGTTTCAAGTTTGAACCGGTTGCACACGCAATTGAAGAAAACCTACCTACAGGTGCGGTGTTTATAAAAAATCACGTTAACTTTTTAGGCGGCGTATCACCACAAGCACAAAGTAACTTGAGCCTAGCTTATTTAGTTGCTAAAAAGCACGGACAAGCAGATACGATTACAGACAAGATTTTTAAAAGTATTCATGTTCAGCGCGCACCACTGACTGAAATTAAAGATCTAAAAAAATTATTAGATATAAATGGCATTAGTAGCGATACATTTGATCAAGATATTGCCAGTATGCCAATTATTGCAGCTGAACAAGCAATGCAAGATAAACAAAATAAATACTCAAAATTAGGTGCGTTAACAGGCGTTCCTACTTTTATTGTAAACGACAAATATAAAATCAATCTAAATACCATCAAGAGCCAAGAAGAGCTTGATGAGTTAGTTTCATTTTTACTCGCACTATAAAATATTGGAGCCATATAATAATGATAAAATTAGTTAAAGCAGGTTTGCTTGCTGTATTACTACCTTTTGCTGCAACAAGTTTTGCAGCAACCTTTGAGGAAGGTGTGCATTATGAGGTTGTGTCTGAGCGCGCAACTAAAAAACCAGAAGTGAAAGAGTTTTTCTCATTTTACTGTCCTGCATGTAATAACATGGAGCCACTGGTAGCCGAAATTAAACCAATGCTTGATAAAGGCGTAAAGTTTAAAAAGAGCCACGTTGATTTTGTTGGTGTACGCGATACCGAGCATCAACAAATGATTAGCCAAGCGTTAGCAACGGCTGAAGTGTTACCACAAAAAGATAAAATTATTGCGGCTATCTTTAGCCACATTCATACCAAGCGCGCAAATTTTAATGAGCTAGCCGACGTAAAAGATGTGTTTGTAGCCCAAGGCGTTGATGGCGATAAGTTCGATAAGTTATTTAAAAGCTTTTCGGTACGTACATTAAGCTCAAAAATGAAGCGCGACCAAGACTACTTTAAAGAGAAAGGTGCATTGCGTGGCGTGCCTACTTTTATCGTAAATGGTAAGTACAAACTACTTCTAGGCCGCGAATCGGGTATTAGCGAACCAGCAGATATCACTAAATTAATTAACTACTTGGCAAGCAAGTAAAGTTAATCCCATAAAAAAAGCTCCTAAGGAGCTTTTTTTATGGGTAATTTTTAGCTGGTAATTTTAAATATTCTTTTTTTGTAAAAATACACCCGACTCAATATGGTGCGTATAAGGGAATTGATCAAAAATCGCAAAGCGTTTAACTTCATGGGTGCGGGTTAAGTGATCAAGGTCGCGCTCTAGTGTCTCTGGGTTACACGAAATATAAATAATACTTTCGTAATTTGCTACTAAGTCACACGTTAGAGTATCCATACCGGCACGTGGCGGATCAACTAAAATGGTTTGACAATTGTAGCTGTTTAAATCTATACCTTCTAAGCGAGAAAAACTACGCTCGCCATTCATGGCTTGAGTAAACTCTTCGCTCGACATGCGAATAATATCTAAATTGGCAACTTTGTTTTGCGCTATATTGTACTGCGCTGAGTGTACCGACGACTTTGATATTTCGGTTGCCAGCACTTTATTAAACGAACCCGCTAACGCAATAGAAAAGTTACCGTTGCCACAATAAAGTTCAAGTAAATCATTTTTAAGTGGCTTACATAAGTCTTGCGCCCACTCTAGCATTTTAATATTTACTTTGGCATTTGGCTGGGTAAAGCTGTTTTCTACCTGCTGATATATTAGTTCTTGGCCATTCACGTTTAAGCGTTCGGTAACGTAGTCATCACCAAGCATTTCTTTTTGTTTGCGGGCACGGCCAATAAAGTCAATTTTATACTTATTGCTTAACTTTTCTTTAAGCGCGTTAATTTCACTCAGCCAATGCTCATCAAGTGGCTTGTGATATAACAGACTCACTAAAATCTCACCGCTTAGCGTAGATAAGTAATCAATCTGAAATAGTTTACGACGCAAAATTTCACACGACTTTAAATTATCAATCATTACTTGCATCACTTCACCTACCAAAGGAGCGGCAGGGTCAAAGCTATCAACGCGAATTTTGTCTTTAGTTTGTTGATCAAACATTATATGAAACAGATCGTCACCATCGTGCCATACTCTAAACTCAGCGCGTTGGCGGTAGTTAATCGGCTCTGAGCTAAATACCTCAAGTTTATCCACACCAAAACGTTGAAATTGGGCAGCAATACGCTGTTCTTTTTCGCTTAACTGCGCATCGTACTGTGAGGTGTCTATTTTAATAACTGCCATTAACGCTATAACCTTATCTTTGAGAGCTGTTTATCGGCGCTATTGTAGGGAGCGAGATGTATTTGTCTAGTTTTGATGAAATATATATTGGTTTTTTTTTGAGCATCTAGCTACAGAAATAACTTACAGTGCCGATAAGTAAGGCAAGCATAGATAGGAGTCGGATCATGAAAATCGGTAACTTTGGCTTTGTTCCAAACCACAATATTAATAAATACGGTAATAAAGGGGCTTTACAGCAACCTACAATACAGTCGCCTCAAGATAACTATCAGCAGCGCGGTAAAGAACTTGCTGCCAAAGTGCTCGGTGACAAAATGGCTCAAGCTCTTGGCTTACCGATAAGCGAGCCGAAAAAAGATAAACCGCTTTTTGATTTTGATGAAATCGTTAAAAACGTTTTAGACTTCGTTACCAGTGCAGTACGTAAAGCAAAAGCCAATGGTGCCGACGATGAAAAACTCAAAGGTATGTTAGGTGATGCTCGAAAAGGTGTGCAAATAGGGATTGATGACGCGGTTGATGAATTAAAAGGCAATGGCGTGTTTAACGACGATATCGCACAGGGTATTAATAAATCTAAAGAAGGCATATTTAATGGCCTGGACAAATTTGAAGACGATTTATTTAATCCTAAACCCGCCAGTGTCTCTGTTAGCCAAGCTCAGTATGCAAGTTTAAGTAACAAAGCAGAATATAAATTTACTACCGCCGAAGGAGACGAAGTGAGTATTAGTTTTGCTGATGCTTATGAGTCACAATCAGCCAGTCGTTATCAGCAAAATGGGAATAGTGAATCTTTTGTAAGTGAGTCGTCGCAGTCTCGTGAGTTGTCATTTTCTATGTCGGTTAATGGCGATTTAAATGAGAATGAACAAAAGGCGATTAATGAGCTAATGGCTGACTTACAAAGTGTAAGTAGCACCTTTTTCAGTGGTGACTTAGATAAAGCATTTGAAGAGGCGCAAGCACTAAGCTTAGGCAACGAACAGCTGGTGGCTTTTTCAATGGATTTACGACAAACCAAAACAGTCGCTACAGTTAAAGGTTACGAAGAGTACAAGCCAGTTCCTGAAAAAGCAGTAGCTGATAAATTAGCGCCGTTTAACGACGACTTAAAAGCTGTGTTTAATAAAGCCACAGAGCTGGGCATACAAAACCAGTTATCGGGTATTGTGCAGTGGTTAAATCAAGATCAAGCAGAAATAGATAAATTGGTAGATTACACCAAAGCTATGTTCGAAAACCTTAATCAATTAAATGCAGCAACGGACGAGCTAGCCAATCAACAATAGTTGTACCACTAAACTACTTTCTTTTATAAAAATCACATGGCAAACTGCCGTTCTTAACTTAGAATAAGGACAGTAGTTTGTCAGCGCACATAATGGTTTTTGATTCAGGTATTGGTGGTACTACGGTACTTGAACATATTCAGCAAAGTATTCCAGATGCGCAATACAGCTATTTTATGGATAATGCACTATTGCCATACGGCGCTCAGTCACAGCAAACGATTATTAATCGCTTATGCGCACTCATTCACTTTATTAACCAGCAAGCGCTTAATGTAGATTTAATTGTCATTGCATGTAACACCGCCTCTACTTCTGCGCTTGGGGCAGTGCGCCAAATTACTACTATTCCTATAGTGGGGGTGGTACCGGCGATAAAACCTGCTGCGCAACTTACACAATCTAAACATATCGGCCTACTGGCAACTCCAGCAACTATATCAAGTCCCTATACGCGCACACTCATACAAGAACATACCAACAATATAGCAGTTAGCTTATATAGTAGCGTTGAACTAGTTACTTTAGCCGAGCGTCTGTTTTTCGAACAAAGTTTAGATACAACTAAACTGCACCAAGAACTCGATCGTTTAAACATAGATCAGTCTATAGATGTATTAGTATTAGGCTGTACGCATTTTCCTATTTTGGCAGAGCCGATTAGTCAGTACTTTAATAGGAAAGTGCAGCTACTTGATTCAGGTGCAGCGATTGCTAAGCGAGTTCATTACTTAATTAGCCAGCTTAATTTAACGAATAACAATATTGCAGATACAAAAAAGCCGCTGCAATATTATTCAACGGCTAGTGTGAGTAGTAAGTTAGCTGTAAAGCTAGTTACACTGATTGATCCGGCTCAGAACGAAGAGCGTTAGAATCATCTTCTTGTTTTTGTTTTGCTTCACGTACCTTTAAGGTACGTTGTTGGAACTCGCTATCGTTTAACTGCGCTATTGCATTGTTGGCATCAGCTTGCGCCATTTCAACAAAACCAAAGCCACGACGCTTACCTGTATTTTTGTCCTTTAATAAGCGAACGTTGAACACTTTGCCTTGCTCTTCAAATAAAGCACGTACCACACCTTCGTTTGCACGATAAGGAAGGTTACCAACATAAAGCGTTTTGGTTTTTACTTCGGCTTCTACTACACCGTCAGACGACATCGCAGCTATAACAATACCACCAATGAGCAAACCAACAGCAAATACTAGTGCAGGGTCTAACTCTAGGCTTTCAAGTGCGAACTTAACTATAACAAAACCAACAACAGCAAGAATAACTGAGAGGATAAAAGATTTTTGATCGGGTAATTTCATTTTGATCTACCAATAAACAGGAAATAAACATTAATTTAACATTGTGAACTTGCTATCTTAACGCCTTAATTCAACATAGCAATAAAATTTATAGTAAATAATATAAAACAGGGTGAAAAAGCATCGTTTTATACATGTTTTTATCATGTTTCACTTGCTATCGATTACATTTTGTTCGAACAGTAAAAAGATCTAAAAAAAGTCTTGATCTGTTTTCGGATCTCCCTATAATGCGACCCCACTGAGAAGGGAAACGCCGAAGCATAGCGAGACGCGAACTACTCAGAGAGTTAAATAAAACTTCGGTTTTAAATTGTCGAAAGAAAGTTTAAAACAAAGTATTGACTCGAAAAATAAAGGATGTATTATACGCATCCCTTGAGACGCTA
>NZ_JACJDO010000046.1:0-26399 GCF_014163535.1 Pseudoalteromonas sp. SR45-4 | reverse complement strand
TACCACCACCAGGGCTACCACCACCAGGGCTACCACCACCAGAGCTACCACCACCAGGGCTTGGCGAAGAAGTGTTTGATGGGAGTGTATGATCTAAAGCATCTTGAAGGCATTGATCTACAGTATTACTCGTTGTTTTTTGAAGCTGATTTAATGCAATTCCATCTAAATAAGTTAAAAAGGGATTCACTGATACGCTTAGTGCGCCAAACTCTCTTATCCACTTTATTGAGAAAACTACGTCGTACAGCCCTGTACTACCTGTAGGAATATCTTGGTTTTGATTAAAACGCACGCTTGTATTAAAGTTTTTACTTACTTTTTTCCAAGTGCCTTGATATGAAATTCCGCCCACACCAATTGAAAAACCTTCGCTACTATATTCCTTGGCATGAAAAAAGCGTTCTGGATCCTCAAAATCTGCTTTAGCTTTATTGTTTAACTTATGCTGTAGTTCGGATGCAGTTCGCCCTTCAAATACTGCTTTTACTGCATCTGTTATATGAGGGGGACAGCTGTTTTCAGTATTTGAATGAATCATATTGAGTGGGAGGTGCTGGCTTACTTGTAGTGGTGATACATTTAGCTCTGCCTGCATTTCTTTTATAAATTTAGAGAAATTTTTGTCAGTTGTTTTTAACCTAGATATTGCGGTTTCATCATTGTTGCTCAAAGACGTTGGTTCTGCATATTTATTGAGGAGAGGCATATTTGAGCCTTGATGATGATGCCCAACCATAAATGCAAAATGCCCATTACCAAGTACATCTGCAACTATAACCTTTTTAGGATTTGAGTAGCATGCCTGATTATCAATTGTGATAATTTCGTTTGGGTCTGATGAGTAGCATTGAGTTAATGGGGGGTTATCTTTTGCCAACTGATAGGCTTCATCGTAATTACAACCCTCGCACATAAATAAAGTAACGTTGTTATTATTTGCTTCTGCAGCATTTGCAAACACAAATAAAAAAGTCAGAAATATGATTATATATTTCATTTATTTCCCTTAAGTATTAATTTTTGTCCCTATTTTAGCTAATTTAAAATTAGCACACCAAATACCAACAGTCAACAATGGTAATAAACACTATTTTAACATCAAGAGAAATAAAGGTTGTAGCGTTAAGGTTGATTGATGGGGGGTTAATGTAGTAGTAAATCCTCTTTGCATTTTTATAAAAAAACAACTTGAAAAATATTATTAATAGGAAAAGCTGAAATAAAAGAAATAATGACGATTGGTAGATGCTTTTAAGTAAAATTTTTTAAACAAAGTTGAGGGCGATCATACCTGATCGCCTAGCTATTTTAACTCAAAACACCTCATGTACTTTTTCTGCTTTACAAGTAATCACAGTTACGTTTTCGTAGCCAACACGAGTGAGTGCTTCGGCGCCAAGAGTAGCGCGGGCTGCACTGGCGCAGTGTAAATAAATTGGCCGTGTAGCGTCTTTTTCAATTTCCATTAATTTCATTTCGAGTAAACCACGAGGGATATTAATCGAGCCAACAGCGGCTTTATTTGCATGTTCTGCCGGCTCGCGTACATCGATAAGTAACCCTTTATTGCCCTCAAGCTCTTGTTTTGCCTGTTGTGCACCAATACGGCGCTGATTAGGGATAATTGTTTTTAATAAGTCGGGAATGGATGTAAGCATTTGTTATTCCTTAACGCCAAGTTTGCGTAATAGTGTGATCATTGGGCACCAGCAGGTAAAAGCTGATTGCATTAGATTTAGTGCTATAAATACAGTAAACCATATCCAGCGTGGGTCATGAAAGCTTTGTAATAAAACAGAGATAATAATCATGATGCCAGCAATTAAGCGCAGTGCATTATTAAGCTTCATTATAGTCGGTCATTTTAATGAGTATGTATAGCTACTATATTAGGTTTTTATACATTAGCAAGATCTAATGTTAGACATGGCTGTTCTAGCAACCTATACTTACTAACAAATTAAGTATAAGAGCACAGTATGAATATTGACTTTACTGCCATGGCTGCCAACGTAGAAAAAGCAGAGAAATTATTAAAAATCTTAGCCAATAAAAATCGCTTAATGATTTTATGCTCCTTACAAGACACCGAAATGAACGTGTCGCAGTTAAATGAAGCTGTACCTCTTGCACAATCGGCACTCTCTCAGCATTTAGCTGCATTGCGTAAAGCAAATATAGTGGCTACTCGACGCGAAAGCCAAACAATTTATTATCGTGTTATTGATAAAGATGCTGTAACACTGCTGGCAACTTTATATGGGTTGTTTTGTAAGGAATAACACAATGAACGCTATAGATAACGCTGTAAAAAGCAGTTTAAGTGGCCGCGTACCAATTATTATTTTTGTGTTGTCGGTACTGTGTGGGTTATTTGCTTTACAGCAAACGCCGCGTGAGGAAGAGCCACAAATAGTGGTACCTATGCTCGACATTTATGTGTCGGCACCTAATGTAGAAGCCCCTGAAGTTGCTAGGTTAGTCACCGAGCCATTAGAAAAGTTATTGGCGCAACTTAGTGGTGTAAAACATATATATTCAACTACGCAAAGTAGTCGTGCTGTGGTTACTTTGCGCTTTGAGGTAGGGCACGATCGCGAACAAGCCATACTCGATACCTACGCCAAGCTCTATAGCTATCAACATACTATGACTCCTATTATTAAAAGCTGGCAAATACGCCCAGTAGAAGTAAATGATGTGCCTATTGTTATGCTTGGGTTATATAGCAAGGATCCTAAGCTTTATAGTGATTATGAATTAACCCGCTTTGCAAACGAAATAGCCAATAATTTACAACGAATTGAACACACGAGCGAAGTAAAAGTAATTGCGGGGCGTAACCGCGCCATTACCGTTAATTTAAATGCCACCGCTTTGGCTGCACACCAAACCACATTAAGTGATGTTTATTATGCGCTTAGTGTATCTAATCAACTCACCGAGGTAGGTAGCGTGGTAAATGCCCAGCAGCAAATAATTTTGCAAGCGGGCGATGTATTAAGAACTAAAACAGCGATAGAACAACTAGTCGTTAATGTTGTTAATGGTAAAAGTGTTTATTTAACCGATGTAGCCCAGGTTAGTGATGGCCCCGCTGAGGCGCAAAACTATCAATGGCTGGCGCAGTCAAATGAGCAACAGCATTACCCTATGGTAACGCTGAGTATTGCCAAACAAGCAGGCACTAATGCTGTAGCGGTGGCAAGCGATGTACATGCCATGATGGCAGAGCTAAAAACAAGGTTACTACCAGTAGAAATAACGTACTCAGTACTGCGAGATTACGGCCAAACCGCCGACGAAAAAGTAAATAATTTAGCCTCAAGCTTAGTGTTTGCAGTATTTACTGTGGTTATATTTGTGGGCGTATTTTTAGGTTGGCGCCCGGCAATAGTAGTTGGACTTGCTGTACCCATTTGTTATGGCATTACGCTCTCGCTTGATTTTGCCTTTGGCTACACAATTAACCGAGTGACCTTATTTGCGTTAATTTTATCTTTGGGGTTACTGGTTGATGATCCGATCACAGGTATAGATAACATCAGCCGTTTTATAAATAAAAAGGGTGATAAAAAACAGCAAATAGTGAATGCAATGAGTGAAATTCGCACTGCACTATTAATGTCGACCCTAACTATTATGGTGGCATTTATTCCACTGGCTTTTATTACTGGAATGATGGGGCCTTATATGGCGCCAATGGCATTTAACGTACCTGTGAGTGTTATGGTATCAACATTAGTGGCGTTTTTTGTAACCCCATGGCTTGCCATGAAATTACTAAAACCTAATAGTGAAGAGCCCGATCAAGCAAATAACAAAACGAGCCTTTACGAGCGCTTACTAACCCCCTTACTGGCCTCAAAACCACGTGCTAAATGGGTACTGTGGATCACGCTTGCGTTATTTATTATTAGCGCCATGTTACCTGTGATGCGATTAGTACCGCTGAAGTTATTACCGTTTGATAATAAAAATGAACTACAAGTACTTATTGATATGCCAGAGGGCACTAATTTAGAGCAAACAGCTGCTTTTACCCGACAAGTGCAAACGCTCACATGGCAATTAACCGAGGTAAGTGAAATAGCCACTTATGTAGGCCAGCCTTCAAGTATGGACTTTAATGGTATGGTACGCGGTTATTACCGACGAGAAGCACCGAACTTAGCTGAACTAAGAGTGCTACTACTAGATAAAACAGCGCGCGAGCATCAATCTCATGCGGTGGTAATGCGTTTGCGTAAACAGTTAGCACCATTAGTAAATAACGGCATAGTGATTAAAGTAGTTGAAGTGCCGCCAGGGCCGCCGGTGTTAAGTACTTTAGTGGCAGAAGTTTATCGAGATACATTTATTGATAGGCAAACGCATTATTTAGCCGCAGAGCAAGTTGCAACGCGCTTAAAACAAGAACCTCATGTGGTAGAGGTTGATACTTCAATGGTTGCAGCAGCCCCTTTGCAACGTTTTATTACTGATAAAACGAAAGCGGCGCATAGTGCTATATCTACCGAAAATATCACGCAAACACTTAGCATAGCGTCACAAGGGCAAACGGTTGGGCAGCTTTATGTCAGCAACGAAACTCAGCCTGTGCCAATAAAACTGCAGTTATCTTATAGCGAACGCAATCAATTTGCACAATTGCTAGCATTACAACTAAGGGGCGACAGAGACATAGCTAAAAATGCGAGTAAATTTGGCTTAAGCAGTGCGCCGCGGCCTTTAGTTGCGCTTTCTGAGCTTGGAGAGTTTACTCAATTAAATGTAGCGCAAACTATTATGCGCAAAGATCAGCGCGAAGTTATTTATGTTATGGCAGAGCTAAATGGGAGAACTCCCGCAGCAATAATTGCCGATGTAACTGCTGATTTAAATATATCAACAGACGATTTTGTAAAAACGCCTTGGTTAGCGCGGCACTTTTTTAATAATGGTGGCACTGCACCTTGGCAATTACCGCCAGGTACGCAAGTAACATTTAGCGGTGAAGGAGAGTGGCGTATTACCATAGATGTATTTAGAGATATGGGGATTGCCTTTGCATTTGCACTTAGCGCCATTTTTATTATTTTACGCCTACAAACACGCTCAGTAAGCTTGTCGCTTATTATTATGTCGGCAATACCACTCACTGTTATTGGCATTATGCCTGGTTTTTGGTTACTTAATCAGTTTGGTGAGCGCAGTATTGCATCAGCTCCCGAGCCGGTTTTATTTACCGCTACTGCGATGATAGGCATGATTGCCTTGGCGGGTATTGTGGTGCGTAATTCACTTATTTTAGTTGAGTTTATTAATCAAGCACGCGCCCAAGGTATGGCAATAAAAGCAGCGTTAATTGCAGCAGGAACAGTGCGCATGCGCCCCGTACTACTAACCGCAGGCACCACATTATTAGGTAACTTAGTGATTACACTAGATCCGGTATTTAGTGGCTTAGCAATTGCGATTATTTTTGGCATTGTGGCATCAACGTTGTTTTCGTTATTTGTAGTGCCGCTTGTTTATTACTTAGTATTTGCAAACACAGAAACCACTGCGGGAGAAACGCATGCAAGGTAAATCAAAACTAGTTGGCTCGTTACTCGCTTTATTAGTGGTAGTAGGCGCCGTATTGTATATGGCGGGCAGCTTTTCAAATAAGCAAGTTGCTGGTTTAAAAACGACCAACGCTAACAATTACCACGGTAAGCGGGAAACGGTTTTACTACAAAAAATATCCCGTAGTGAATGGGTGCCAGGCAGTATTATTGCGAAACAAAATACCCAAATTTCATCGCGAGTTATGGCGCAAGTTGAGCGTTTAAGTGTACGCGCGGGCGATAAAGTAACCAAAGGTGATTTACTCATTACCTTACAACAAGATGACTTTAAAGCGCAATTAGCACAAAGTGAGGCGCAAATTAATGCTATTCAAGCCGCATTAACCCAAGCTACAAAGCAACTTAAGCGAATTGAAAGTGTGTATGCGCAAGGCTTAGTATCGTTAAGTGAGTTAGATAATGCGAAGGCAAATTTTGATAGTTTATCGGCCAATTTAATTGCCGCTAAGCAGCAGCAAACACAAGCCAAAGTTGCGCTGAGTTACACTCATATTACAGCGCCTATTTCGGGGGTTGTAGTAGAGCGGTTAGTCGAACCGGGTGATACAGCTACGCCTGGGCAGGCTTTATTGGGATTATATAACCCGCAGCAGCTACAAGTTGAGTTTAGTGTGCGAGAAATGCAAGCGGTTAAATTGCAGTTAGGGCAAAGTTTAACCATAAAGCTGCCTGCGCTTAATTTAACCTCGCCAGCCACAGTGGCCGAAATAGTTCCGGTTGCCGATAGCGCCTCACGTAGTTTGTTAATTCGCTTAGACTTTGACTCTTCTGTAGGGGTAATGCCCGGCTTGTATGCGCAATTAGAGTTAGTATTACCCGATGAACAAGGAATATTGCTAGATAGTAGCTGGATACATGAGTTTGGCCAATTAACTATGCTGTATGTGATTAATAGTGACAATGAGCAAATAGAACGCCGGTTTGTGCGCTTAGGTGAAATAATTGGCGCAAAGCAGCATGTAGTTACTGGGCTTAACCCCGGCGATATTCTAGCGGTAGATTACTTACCTAACTTAGCGCATACAGCTAGGTAACGCTTAGCTTGTTATTATTGATAGCTTTAGAGAGCCGTATTTACTACGGCTTTTTTGTGTTTCTAAATCGTATTAGCTCATTGGTTAGCCAGCTATTTGCGGTTAACTTAGCACCACTGCTTAAAATTACCGTGTAGGCTTTACCACTCCATGAACTTTTACTAGCGAGATTATTAATGAAGTCGTCGGCTGTTTTTGCATAACGTTTAGCTTTACGGTATTTCATGGCTAAATGCTCGGCGGCTTCTTTGCTAGTATGTTCATCGCCATTGCGGATAAAAGTGGCGTTGCTGTTGCTAATAAAGGTAATTAAATGCTGCACTTCTTGGTCGGGTTCTCGATTGGGTTCTTGATTAGGTAATTGGTTGGGGTGTGCAGCTAGGCTTATTTGGCTAAAAAAGGTGAATAATATGGCCAGTAGCCAAGCAGAATAAATACGAGTTTTTTTCATGTTATACATCATCAACTTTTAAAGTGGCTAAAATAGGGTTGTGATCAGAGCTGTTATATTCGCTTACTAAAGTATCAGAAATAACAACACCACGAGCCCACACTTGATCCAGGGCTAAACCAAATGCTTTTGTACGCTTGTCATCTACGTATATAGCTTCTTTAAGGCCCAGTTTAGTCAGCGCGTCATTAACTAGCTTTTGGCGTGCATCGCTCCATGCGTTTAAATCGCCCGCAAAAAGAATTGGCCCTTTGTGTTGTTGCATTATTTTTATACTGGCTTGTAACTGTTGCGCGTAGGCTTTAGTACCAAATGTAAAGTTAATGCCGTGCAAATTAACGCTCAATAAGCGTTGTTGGTTAGCCATTGCATATTCAACAATGTTAGTTGCTTTTGGGCTTCGTAACCATGGCTCTTTATGAATAAAAGTACAATGTACAGTTGCAGGCCAGCGGCTAAGCGTCATTACACCAGATTGTACATTGCCACTTTTATAACCGGGCGAAAAACGCCAAAAAGGTTTAAGGCTAGTAAGGCGTGTATCTACAATAGCCTCTTGTAATAAAACAATATCAGCACTTTCATTAAGGTGAGTTAAATCTTTATATAGGCCTTGGTTTTGTGCCTTATAAATATTCCATGAGAGTAACCTAGCTTGTTGAGGAACAATAAACTTACGGCTGTATGTTTTTTGCCTACTTGCCTGTAGTTGCTGATTACAACGCAGAGGAGTATATGCGGTTTCGGTTATACCTTGCGCTTCATCTGATGGGTTTAGTTGTGCTAGCGCCAAGCTAGAGTTTATAGTTAAAAAAGAGCATGCAGCAATAATGCAACGTATTAGCTTTTTGTGCATTTAATACCTTATTTAAAATTAGCCGTGAGCAATATCAATAGTGTGTACTTTGGGTGGTTTAAGCGTTAAAAGTTCATTTTTTAAGTGGTGTTTAAGTAGGGTAATACTTTGTGCTTGAAGTTTAAAGAGAGTTTTAATCACTGTGTTAATTATGTACTAGGCTTACATCCTTGTAAGCAACTACAATGCTATTGTTACTCGTAACGCAGTGCATCTATAGGGTTGAGCCTGGCGGCTTTAATGGCTGGGGCTAAACCAAACACTATGCCAATTAATGAAGTAAAACCAAACGACAACATTACCGCCCATGCCGGAATATACGCATCTGGCATGCTAGGAACCATAAACGAAATAAGCCCCGCTGCGCCATAACCAATGGCAAGCCCAATCAACCCGCCAAATAGCGATAACACCACAGCCTCAACTAAAAACTGCAACATTATAAAGCCGGGTGTAGCGCCTAGCGCTTTAAGGGTGCCAATCACGCGGGTGCGCTCAGTTACCGACACTAACATAATATTCATTACACCTATGCCACCAACTAATAAGCTAATACCAACAATACCTGCGGTTATGGCAGTGGCACTACCGGTAAATTTATCTACTTGGGCGCGGGCTTTTTCAGCAGTTTCAAATTCAAAGTCATTGTCGTCGCCGTCTTTAAGTTTATGTAACTGGCGCAGTATACGAGTAATTTTTGCTAGTACCTGCTCTTCGTTAGCGTTGTCTTCAAGCCTAAACATAATTTGTACATTACTTTGCGTATTGCCTCCCTCTAACGCACTCATAGTGCTAATGGGAATATTAATATAATCGTCTTGATCAAAGCCCAAAAAGCTACCTTGTTTTTCGGCTACACCAATAATTCTAAACCATTCGCCACCTAGCTTTATGTATTCGCCTACCGGATTGTTGGGTAAGTTTAATTTTTCGATAATTGACGGCCCAATAAAAGCTACGCGGCGGCGTTTTTCGTCGTCTTCAGCGCGAATAAAACGGCCTAGATCGGGGTAGGTACGGTATGCTTTTTGATAGTCTTGCTCAGTACCCATAACCCGCGATGAATGACTTTTATTACCATACTCAGCTCCGCCCGAAAAACGCCAAGTAAACATTAGTGCGGTGAGTGTTTCTGCTTCTTTTACTCGTGCTTTTAAGGTTAAAAAATCGTCGTAGCTAAGTTTTGCATTTTTACCAACCATTTCTAGCTCAATACTGGTATACGCCTTAATAGTAGTTACATCGGGCGACATATCAGCGAACTGATCGTTTATTTGCTTGGTAAAGCCTTGCATTACAGCAACCACAGTTACTACTGCGGCCACGCCAATAATAATACCTAAACAGGTGAGGGCAGAGCGCATAGCATTTGCTTTAATTGCTGAAAATGCGGCTTTAGTGCCTTCCATAGTGGCCAGTGCAAGTTTAAACATGCTGCCTTGCTCCTTGTTTTTTAGTTACGTCACTCACTACTTTACCATCCACTAAGCGAATTACCCGCTGACAGTGGTCGGCAATTTCTTGCTCATGTGTAACCAAAATAATGGTATGCCCTTCGTTATGCAGCTCATCAAATAAGGCCATAATTTCGCGGGTGGTTTTACTGTCTAAGTTACCGGTTGGCTCATCACCTAATAATATATGCGGTTTAGTGACTAAAGCACGAGCAATAGCAACTCGTTGACGTTGCCCGCCCGACAGCTGGCTTGATAAGTGATTTACTTTGTCGGCTAAGCCCACGCGCTTTAGCGCCTCAAGGGCTTGTTGTTTGCGTTGTTTGCGTTGTTTGCTAGGGGTAAAGCGGTAAACTAAAGGCTGCATTACATTTTCTAGCGCCGATGCGCGTGGTAATAAGTTAAAGCTTTGAAATATAAATCCGACGCTTTCGTTGCGTTGGTGCGCAAGCTCGGTTTCGGTCATACTTTTTACTAACTTATCTTTTAAATAATACTCGCCGCTGGTGGGGGTATCTAAGCAGCCTAACAAATTCATTAGGGTAGACTTGCCAGATCCTGAGGGGCCAATAATGGCCACATATTCATTGGGCATAATGCTAATGTTTACATCATCAAGTGCTTTAAATATCTCAGCGCCCATTTTGTATTGTTTATTAATATGCTCAAGCTTGATCACCGCAGTCATTAGTTGTTTTCCTTCGCAGCGGCTTTTACTTTTACTGTGTCGCCTTCTTTTAAAGTACTAATAGGGCGAGCCGGGCCAATAACTATTTTGTCACCTTCATTGAGCCCCTCGGTAATTGCTTGTTCAATATCTGATGATATACCAACAGCTACGGTTACTTTACTAACGCTGTTGTCGTTATTTAGGCGCCAAACAAAGGTGCTGTCGTCTTGTTTTTGAATTGCTTCTATTGGTAACTTTAAACCATTTTCGGCAATGCTGGTGGCAATTTCTGCTCTACAGCTCATTCCGGCATATAGTTGACGATCGGTAGCATCGAGTAATACTTTTACCTTAAATGATAACCCTTGTGAGCCAGGCTGATTTTTAGCCGAGGTACCAATGTTTATTACTGTGCCAGTAAAAGGATTATTAGGATAAGCAGCGGCATAAATATTTGCTTTTTGGTGGAGTTTAATACTGGCTATGTCGGTTTCATCAACCCGCAACTCAGCTAAAATAGCACTGGGGTCAGCAACCAGCATTAAATCAGAGCCTATTATATTGGTCGTTCCGGCAATAACCGTTTCGCCTTCTTTAATATTAACCGAAGCCAATAGGCCACTCATAGGCGCTTTAAAAACACTTTTATTTAACCGATCTTGGGCAATTTGCAACGACGCATGAGCTTGGTTAAACGACTCTTTACGAGATTCAATATCTATTTTAGCTAAGTCGCGGGCACTTGCTAGGTTTTCATAGGCTTCTTCATTGCCCAAACCGACATCGTAAAGCTCTTTTTGTCTTTTTAGTTGGCGCTCAAAGTTAACTAAGCGAATTTGGCTATGTTTAATTTCTATTTCGGTGGCACGTAGTAGCGCTTTATTGCGGGTTACTTCAGATTCAAATGCAGTGGTATCAAGGCGCATTAAAATATCGCCTTGTTTTACACTTTGGCCTTCTTCGACAAATACTTTATCTACTCGGCCGGTAACTTCAGAGCGCAGCTGAACTTGAGTATTAAATACTAAGTTACCAGACGCCATTATTGAGTCGGCAATATTGCCTAGTTCAACATGGGCGATATTTACCTCGGGCTGTTTTTTATCACCAGAAATTTGTTTTGATACAATTAACGCTATAAAAGCGGCAATAGCGAGTGTGATGATAATGGCTTTTTTCATTTTATCGGTCCGTGAGTGAAAATGTGCAGAGGCTAACTTGCCTCTGCATAATAATTAAAGTGCGGCTATAATCGCCCAAACACTAAAAATAATAATACTTGGTAAGGCTGCAAACAGCAGTGCTTTATTAGTTGAGAAATTAGTCCAGCATTTTAGCCCAACCATGCCCAGCGCAATGCTCCAAATAGTGAACAGGTTAATTGATTCTAGTAAGGTATAAAAAGTATGTGTGGCATCAAGCCCAACAATGAGCTGATTGATAGAAGCGTAACTAAACACCGCTTGTTGCGAAATTTGATCTGTGTTGGCCATTAATACTAAGGCGATAGTGCCAAGGCTTGAAATAACCGTAGGCATCATTGTCCATAATGAAAAGCCATACCAAGCACCGTAACTATGTTGTGAGTTAGGATCGAGTTTAGCTATCAGCATATAATAAAGTGCAACTAACGCATTCATTATTACTATGCCAATAATACCGCCGATCATGCCAAACCACATTTGGTTTGGGGCATTTTGTTCAATCGCTTGACGAATCATTTTTTGCTCGCCAATAGTGGCATCAACACTTGAAACGGCTACTTGCTCATTAATTAAAAACTGTATATCAACACTATTATAAAAAACAAACATACTCGCGGCGGTGGCAACTGCTATACAAATAAGGGCCAACCATGACCAGCCTTTTGCTTGCTCTATACCATTAAACGCTTTACTTGGGCTGATATAAATATCGATTAGTGCGCTTAGCGCGTTAGGTGACTTCATTATTATTCCTTAATAACCTAATTTGGGGGGAATTACTGGCTATAGCATAAGGCAAAATGAGGATAAGGTGATTATTTTATTGTAACGGTTTGTTAACGTAGTTTGTTTAGTGGCCAGGTTATTTATGCTGCTAAAACTAAAAAAGAGCCTTTCGGCTCTTGGGTTGCAGCAATTACAGTGCAATTTTTAAAGTGTAAAGTCTACTGAATAAGCAACATAGGCTTTTACGTCAGAGCCATCTATATCGGTATCAGATAAACCAAAAGTGAAACCATCTTTAGATACTGCTATGCCATAATCAATAATATTGTCATCACCTATAAAATCACCAGAGTAGTGGCCTAAATGAAATGCTATTTCGGTGCCGTTATTGCCAACAGCAAAAGCATAATCTGCCTTTAGGTAAAGTGAGTCAGCAAAGTCTGTACCGTCACCACTTGCTGCACAGGTTGCTAATACAGCAGCACCAAAGGTGAAGCCTTTTACACTTATACTGCCGTAAATCTCAGAAAAGTCAGCATCAGCCGTGGAAGCTGCATCTGGGTATGCATAATAAATGTAACCAACATCGTAGCTCACGCTTTCATTAATAGCGCCACCAAAGCCTGCATACAAGTCTAATTCATAGGTCATCTCATCGGCCCAAGAGGCATTTGATGCCCAAGCACCGGCATAAAAACCAGACTTGTTGGTGTAGTCAATGCCGCCTGAAATGGCTGCATCACCACTGGTTTGTTCTTGTCCGCGCCATAAATAGTTTGATGTTGCTGCCGCATTAGCGGTTACTTCAGCATAGGCTGCTGTTGATGCGACACTAACTAAAGAGAGTGCTGTTATTGTTATGACTTTTTGTAGTTTTAGCATGTTTTAGTTCCTGTTATATGATTGCATGCCAAAGCTTTAAGGCTTATAGCTTGGCAGCATTTTATTATTTAACAGAAAAGAAGATTGCACGGGGTATGCCAGCTTCACTTTATTGCAGTGAATATGGTTTTAGGTGTTTTAAAACAATAGCTTATAATTAGTAGAGGGAGAGGTGCAGAGATAAGATTTTAAGGGGTTTTACATTTGTGGTGCATAAATTAACCTAGCTGCACCAAATCGGCGCTGCTAGGTTAGTTATTAATAATTAACCAAAAATAGTACGCATTAAGCTAATTGTTTCGTTAACTCCACGACCTTTTTGTACTTCATTAATAATAGAATCACGTTTGCTACGAATATGCTCAGGAATATCGTCAGCTGCAAGTGCGCGGTCTACTAAAATTTCTGCAGATTCTTTACCTCTACGCTTAGTTTTACCTGTACCTGAAGTACTGCGCTTTGGCTTGCTTAGCAGCTTGATGTAATTAGAACTATCGGCTGTTGTGGTGTCTGCATAGTAAAAAAAGCACGGAATAAGCGCTTTAATGCTTACCAGCTGCTCTTCTAATTCGTTGTCTGCTTTAGCCATTTTAAACCAAGACAGAGTTTGAATTTTCTGTACTATGTCTTGCCAGTAACGCTCAAAGTCAGTGTTTTTTAGCTTGCTAACACCCAGTGCGCCACATAAAGCATCTAATCTATTATTGCTAATAGGAGTAAATACGTCAGGACGACGCATCGCTAATAAGCGAGTCGCTGGAGCGAGCGTTGGCTTTTCGTTACCATCGCTAAAAGCTTTTAAGTAAGCAGCAACAAATTGCTGGTACTCATAATGAGTAATATTACCTTCCAACGGAATATTGCTAAGTGCATCATCAAACGCATCAGGCATATCAGCCAGTAGTTGATGAAACGCTTTAGCGCTTTTAGTTGATGCAAACCATTCAACATCAAAGTTGTAAGTGCTTGGATCAAGCGATGCCATGTGCTTACCACTAAACGCAAGTAAGTCTTCTGGGATCATATCTTTAAGTGATTGCGGGCGAATGCTTGCAATGTAGCTTGTTAAGCGAAGCTGCTCATCAAGTGCAATAAGATCTTTGTGCTGCTCAATAAATGTAGTTACTACAGGCCAAGGCGCTACACGTAACGTTTTAACTTGTAAAAAGCTAATAGCAGAAATAAGTTGGTCGTGCAGTTTTTTTAGTACTGGTAACTGTTGCGGCTCTAGCAAGTCGTAATTCATACGATCTTTGCTTGCGTTAAGCAGTTCATAGCACCAAAGTAAAAAATCATCTGGGTGGTTTTCTACTTTCACGGCCATTAGATTTAGGCTGAGTTCTGAGGATTGCTTCAGAATGTTTTGGTATATTTGGTTTTCTTGCTCGCCTAGCGACATTTGTGACGGTGAAATTAGCAGTTTTTTCATGCCTTGTAGAACCTCGAGTTAGATGCATTTTTTAGCTGGTCTATTTTAGCGCAAATCTTGCAATAACAACAGAGGCATATACAAGCCTTAAGAATACAACAGTTAAAGTGCTCATAATTATTAATTTATTAAAACAATAAAATAGTTAACTTAAGTGACGAAAACTCAATTAGTTTAGATTGTTTGAAAATCATACGACAGTGTGTTTTTCATGTCTTACTTATTGAAAAGTAATGATTTGTTGTTTTTTATAAAGCGTTCATGTGTTGTTTGTTAATATTTAAATAGTGTTGATATTATTAGCGCGTAGATTCATCATTAAAAAATAAATTAGTTGAAAGTTATTTTTTTTAGTACTGACAATGATTTTAGTGATAACTCTCGCTATGATATGAGTATTATTTGCACATTTGAAAGGACGATCATGAAAACCTTATTTAAAATTATAGGTGTAATACTGCTGTTATGTATTGCACTTATCGTTGCAGCACCCTTTTTAATTCCTACTGATGCTATTTTTAATAAAGTCTCTGAGCAGGTAGAACAAACCACAGGACGTACATTAACTATTAAAGGCGATAAAACGCTGAGTGTATTTCCTGCATTAAAATTAGAACTTAATGATGTACATTTTGCCAACATGAAATCGGGCTCTCGCGCCGATATGGCAAGTATGCAGCAGCTTGCAGTACACATCCCTTGGCTATCGCTATTAGATGGTGAATTTAAACTCGATAAGTTTGTTATTAACGAGCCTGATATTTTATTAGAGACCGATAAAAACGGTAAAGCTAACTGGCAGCTATTTGATGCGGTAGCTGAGCAGCCTAAAGAGCAAGCAGGATCTGCGGAAGCTATAAAATTACCTGAGAACTTTGACATTGAGCTAGGGGAGGTTGCCATTTATGGTGGTACCTTTACTTATTTAGATGGTAAAACCGGGGTTAAACAGCAAATAAGTGATTTAGAACTGGCTATTTTACTTCCATCACTGCGTAAAACATTAGAAGTAAAAGGCGCAATAACTTACATGCAAGAGCGCTTTGAGCTTGATGTAAAACTAGATACGCCAGCAAAAGCGATCGAAGGCACTACTTTTAATATTCAGCAGAGTTTAGATTCACGTTTAGTTGATTTAACCTTTGAGGGAACTATTGCTAAACAAGGCCAAGATATAAAAGGTCAGTTAGCGCTAAGTGGAGACTCGGTAAAAAATATAGCCAAATGGCAAGGTGTAGAGTTAAACGCCAAAGATAACGCCTTTAATGCTTTTAGTGTAAATGGCAAAATGCATTTAGCGGGTGAGCAATTTAAGCTTGAAGAGCTTATTGCCACATTAGATGCACTGCAAATAAAAGGTAAAAGTGAGCTTAATTTAGGTAAACGACTTGCTGTAATGGCAAACATTGACTTAGGTATGCTTGACTTAAACCCATACTTACCAGAAGCCGTAGCTAAAAAAGAGCAGCCAACTACAGACGAAACTAAACCAGCAGAGCCTATTGTATGGGACGACACTAAAATAGACTTAAGTGCCTTAAATACGCTTGATGCTAATGTAGTAATACGCTCAAGCGGTTTAAAAGCTAACGATATTAAACTCGGTGCAAACCAATTTACAGTAGCGTTAAAAAATAGTGTCGCTAAATTAAGCTTAGATAACTTTGCAGCCTATGAGGGAACAGGGAAAGGGGCAATTAATATTAATGCCCAGCAAATACCTTATAAAATAACCACTAATTTTGATTTGGCAGGTATTGATGCACAACCGTTATTAACCGATGCCGCAGGATTTGATAAATTAATGGGTAATGGCTCATTAAATTGGAACTTAACCACAAATGGGCAAAGCCAAAAAGAGTTTGTTAACGCACTTAATGGTGAGTTAGGGTTTGAGTTTGCTAATGGCGCAGTACAAGGCGCAAATATAGCTGAAATGATTCGCAAAGGTAAAGAGTTGCTTAAAGGTAATGTAGGGGCTGTATCAGAAGGACTAGATACTGGCTTTGATAAGTCACAGCAAACCGACTTCTCTGCATTAACGGGTAGCTTTAAGTTTACTAATGGGGTGGGCCATAATAACGACCTGTCGTTAATCAGCCCACTGATCCGTATTTCAGGCGAAGGTGATGTGGATTTACCTAATACTATTATTAATTACCGACTAGTAACCGGTATAGTCGGTTCTATTGAGGGGCAGGGTACAACCGATGATAGTACCGGCTTTAAAATACCACTGCGTATTAAAGGGCCATTCCATGATGTAGGCATTAAGCTTGATTTTGGTAATGCGCTTAAAGAAGAAGCAAAAGAAAAGCTCAAAGAAAAAGCAAAAGACAAACTTAAAGATAAATTGAAAGGTTTGTTTGGCTAAAACCCTGATAAATAATCTACAAGGCACTAAGATAGTGCCTTGTTTGTTTTGTAACCATATGTAAAATAGCTAGATAGCCGTAATTACTCAATATTAATTAGCTTTCCCTCATAATTAATTAAAAAATAACCTACCGCTCCCCCCGTAATGCTGGTACAATTGCCCGCCCTTAAGAGACAACTAGCTTGTTTTTTGAGTGGATTTCAATCGAAATGTCTTGATTTTAAACGAATTTAAGACAAGTTGTAATTACTACACCGGAGGTCATTAACATGATCCAAATGCAAACTCAGCTGGAAGTTGCTGATAACAGCGGCGCTCGCAAAGTGCAGTGTATAAAAGTCCTTGGTGGTTCTCACCGTCGCTATGCAGCGATTGGCGACATCATTAAAGTTTCTGTAAAAGAAGCTATTCCTCGCGGTAAAGTGAAGAAAGGTGATGTTAAAAACGCGGTAGTTGTGCGCACCAAAAAAGGCGTTCGTCGTCCAGACGGTTCTTTGATCCGTTTCGATAGCAATGCAGCTGTTATCTTAAATGATAACTTGCAGCCTATTGGTACTCGTATCTTCGGCCCTGTGACTCGTGAACTTCGTAATGATAAGTTCATGAAAATCGTTTCACTAGCCCCAGAAGTACTGTAAGGAGTCTATCATGGCAGCAAAAATCCGTCGTGATGACGAAGTAATCGTTCTAGCAGGTAAAGACAAAGGTAAGCGCGGAAAAGTGCTTTCAGTTGTTACTGAATCTGGAAGATTATTTGTCGAAGGCATAAACTTGATCAAAAAGCACCAAAAGCCGGTTCCACAATTGAACCAGCCTGGCGGTATTGTTGAGAAAGAAGCGTCTATCGACGTATCAAACGTTGCGATCTACAACTCGGAAACGAGTAAAGCAGATCGTGTAGGTTTCAAGATTGAAGATGGTAAGAAATTACGTATCTTTAAATCTACTGGTAAAACTATTTAATAGTTGGAGTAGAATGATGGCGAAACTGCATGAAGTATATAAAGACAAAGTAGTAGCTGAACTTCAAGAGAAGTTTGGTTTCAGCTCTGTCATGCAAGTCCCTCTGATCGAAAAGATCACATTGAATATGGGCGTGGGCGAAGCCCTAGCTGACAAGAAAATTCTAGATAACGCTGTTGCGGATCTAGCTGCAATCTCTGGTCAGAAACCTCTAATCACTAAAGCACGCAAATCTGTTGCTGGCTTCAAAGTGCGTGAAGGTTACCCGATAGGTTGTAAAGTAACCCTACGTGGCGAACGTATGTGGGACTTTTTTGAGCGTTTGGTATCAATCGCTATCCCACGTATTCGCGACTTCCGTGGCGTAAGTGCTAAGTCTTTTGATGGACGTGGCAACTACAGCATGGGCGTACGTGAACAAATCATCTTCCCAGAAATCGATTACGATAAAGTAGACCGTGTACGCGGTATGGATATTACTATCACTACTTCTGCGAAATCTGATGAGGAAGGCCGTGCGTTGTTAGAAGCGTTTAACTTCCCATTCAAGAAATAAGGGTAGGGTTATGGCAAAGAATTCTATGAAAGCGCGCGAAGCAAAGCGCACAAAACTAGTTGCTCAGTTCGCTGAAAAGCGCACAGCACTAAAAGCTATCATCAGTGATGTTAATACATCTGAAGATGATCGTTGGGACGCGGTACTTAAGCTACAAGCTTTACCACGTGATTCTAGCCCTGTACGTCAGCGTAATCGTTGTAACATTACGGGCCGCCCACATGGTTTCCTTCGCAAATTCGGCATGAGCCGTATTAAAGTTCGCGAAGCAGCTATGCGCGGTGAAATTCCTGGCCTTAAAAAAGCTAGCTGGTAAAAGAATCACGGGAGTAAGACTATGAGCTTGCAAGATCCTATCGCGGATTTGTTTACACGAATCCGTAACGGTCAGTCAGCGAAGAAAGTATCTGTAACGATGCCTAATTCAAAACTGAAAGTAGCAGTAGCTAAAGTATTAAAAAATGAAGGTTACATCGCTGATTTCGCAATCAATGGCGACGTAAAACCTGAGCTTTCTATCGAATTGAAGTACTTCGAAGGCAAAGCTGTTATTGAAAATATCCAGCGTGTTAGCCGCCCTGGTTTACGTATCTATAAGAGACGTGACGAATTACCAAAGGTAATGGGTGGTCTAGGTATCGCTATCGTATCAACTTCTAAAGGCCTAATGACAGACCGCGCAGCACGTAGTGCAGGCGTTGGTGGTGAAATCATTGGTTTTGTAGCTTAATCGGAGGGGAACTATGTCTCGCATAGCAAAGGCACCAATTAGTGTTCCTGCCGGTGTAGAAGTTACATTAAAAGGCCAGGAAATCACAGTTAAAGGCAAAAACGGTGAATTAACTCGTACTATCAACAACGCTGTTGAAGTAAAAGTTGAAGAAAACGTTATTACAACTTTACCTCGTGAAGGCGTAACAGATGCATGGGCTCAAGCAGGTACTGCTCGCGCTCTAATCAACAATATGATTGTTGGTACGCATGAAGGTTACGAGAAGAAACTTCAGTTAGTAGGCGTTGGTTACCGTGCAGCAGCTAAGGGTAAAACATTAGATTTAACTCTTGGTTTCTCGCACCCAGTTCATTTCGCAGTTCCTGAAGGAATTACGATTGAAACTCCAAGCCAAACAGAAGTTCTAGTTAAGGGCGTAGATAAGCAGTTAGTTGGTCAAACAGCTGCTAACATTCGTGCATACCGTAAACCTGAGCCATATAAAGGCAAGGGTGTTCGTTATTCAGATGAGAATGTGCGCCGTAAAGAGGCTAAGAAGAAGTAAGGTAAGACGATGGATAAAAAAACAGCTCGTCTACGTCGTGCTAAACGCACTCGTAGAAATTATATTGAACAAGGCACAACGCGTCTTGTTATCCACCGCACGCCACGTCACATATACGCTCAAGTAGTTACTGCTGAGGGTACTGTACTGGCTGCTGCTTCTACTGTTGAAAAAGCTATTTGCGAAACAGTTAAAGGCACCGGCAACGTTGCAGCTGCGCAAGCAGTTGGTAAAGCGGTTGCTGAACGTGCGGCTGACAAAGGCATCGAAAAGATTGCTTTTGATCGTAGTGGCTTTAAATATCACGGCCGTGTGAAGGCGCTAGCTGATGCTGCGCGTGAAGCCGGTTTGCAATTCTAGGAGTAGACAATGGCTAACGTAGAAGCAAAGCAACAACAGCCTGATCTAGCTGAAAAGCTAATCGCGGTGAACCGTGTGTCTAAAGTAGTTAAAGGTGGTCGTATCTTTAGCTTTACAGCACTAACAGTAGTTGGTGATGGCGCAGGTAAAGTAGGTTTTGGTTATGGTAAAGCACGTGAAGTTCCAGCTGCTATTCAAAAAGCAATGGAAAAAGCACGTCGCAATATGATCAATGTAGACCTAAATGGCAACACATTACAGCATCCTGTTAAAGGACGTCATGCTGGCTCACAAGTGTTTATGAAACCAGCCTCTGAAGGTACTGGTATCATCGCTGGTGGTGCAATGCGTGCGGTACTAGAAGTGACTGGTGTGCAGAACGTACTTTCTAAATGTTACGGTTCTACTAACCCAATCAACGTAGTGCGTGCAACAATCTCTGCTCTTGAGAATATGAATTCTCCTCAGTCGATTGCTGCTAAACGTGGTCTTCGCATAGACGAGATACTGGGGTAACCATGGCAAATCAAACTGTAAAAGTAACACAAGTAAAAAGCTCTATCGGTCGTTTACCGAAACATAAAGCTACATTACGCGGTCTTGGTTTACGTCGTATCAACCACACTGTTGAGTTAGAAGACACAGCATGTGTACGTGGTATGATAAACCAGGTTTCTTACATGGTTAAGGTAGAGGGTTAATTTCATGCATTTGAATACACTTTCACCTGCTGCAGGTTCAAAAACTGCTCCAAAACGTGTTGGTCGTGGTATCGGTTCTGGTCTTGGTAAGACTGGTGGCCGTGGTCACAAAGGTCAAAAATCACGTTCTGGCGGTAAAGTACGCGTTGGTTTCGAAGGCGGTCAAATGCCTATGCAACGTCGTCTACCTAAGTTCGGTTTCACTTCTCGCAAATCATTAGTATCTGCAGAAATAAACCTATACGAAATCGCTAAAGTAGAAGGCGATGTGGTAGACCTAAGCGCGTTACAAGCAGCTGGTCTAGTTAAAAAGAACGTTTTGTTCGTTAAAGTTGTTAAATCTGGCGAAGTTTCACGCGCTGTTACCGTTAAGGGCCTTAGAGCCACTAAAGGTGCACGCGAAGCTATCGAAGCTGCCGGAGGCAAGGTAGAAGACTAAGGAAGTACTAATGGCTAAACCAGGTCAAGATATGCAAAGTGCACAAGGTGGACTTTCGGAATTGAAGCGCCGATTACTCTTCGTATTAGGTGCTATCATTATATACCGTCTAGGTTCATTTGTGCCGATCCCTGGGATTGACGCCGCTGTACTTGCCGATTTCTTCGAGCAACAAAAGGGCACCATTGTTGAGATGTTCAACATGTTTAGCGGTGGTGCGCTTGAGCGAGCTTCAGTGTTAGCACTGGGTATTATGCCGTATATCTCGGCTTCGATTATTACGCAACTATTAACGCATATGTATCCTCCGTTTATAGAGCTTAAGAAAGAAGGTGAGCAAGGGCGTAAAAAAATTAGCCAGTACACACGCTATGGCACGCTTGTGCTTGCTACTATCCAATCAATCGGTATTGCCACAAGCTTACCGGGCATGATGGAAGGGTTAGTTGTTAACCCTGGTATGGGTTTCTATTTCACCGCAGTGGTGAGTTTAGTGACTGGTACTATGTTCCTTATGTGGTTGGGCGAACAAATAACAGAACGTGGTATTGGTAACGGTATCTCTGTTTTAATATTTGTTGGTATTGTAGCTAACCTGCCGTCTGCTATTGGTTCGACAGCTGAAATGGCGCGCCAAGGTGATTTGAATGTTTTTGTACTGTTGATGGTTGCGGTAATCGTATTCGCTGTTACTTATCTTGTAGTGTTTTTTGAACGTGGCCAACGACGTATTGTTGTTAACTACGCTAAACGCCAACAAGGTCGTCAAGTATTTGCTGCCCAAAGCACGCATTTACCACTAAAAGTAAATATGGCGGGTGTTATTCCACCAATTTTCGCTAGCAGTATAATTCTGTTCCCTGGTACAATTGCCAGCTGGTTCGGCCAGGGTGAAGGTCCGGTCGCTGATGTGTTACAAGCTATAGCTACAACGTTGACCCCAGGTCAGCCATTGTATGCAATGGTTTTAGCAGCAGCTATCATCTTCTTCTGCTTTTTCTACACAGCGTTGGTGTTTAACCCACGTGAAACAGCAGATAACCTGAAGAAATCTGGCGCATTTATCCCAGGTATTCGTCCAGGTGAGCAGACATCTAAATACATTGATAAAGTGATGACACGCCTGACATTGGCAGGTGCTTTGTATATAACCTTTATCTGTCTGGTGCCTGAATTCATGACAATGGCATGGCAAACGCCATTCTACTTCGGCGGTACATCAATTTTGATTATCGTAGTTGTTATCATGGACTTTATGGCACAAGTACAGACTCACCTGATGTCTCATCAGTATGATTCTGTGCTGAAAAAAGCGAACCTTAAAGGCTATGGTCGATAAGGTCAGTTTACGGAGTTGAGCAATGAAAGTACGTGCTTCCGTTAAGAAAATATGCCGTAACTGTAAAGTTATTAAACGTGCTGGTGTAGTACGCGTAATTTGCAGTGAGCCTAAGCATAAGCAAAGGCAAGGTTAAGTAAACAGCGTGCAGGCTGAGTTTTCTCGGCCTGTGTTTTTAGTAGTGATTTGGTCTTCGTTTGAGTATCCTTACGGGCTCTTCAAACAGATGATTACCAAATTCGAATATAGGAGATGTGTTAGTGGCCCGTATTGCTGGCATTAACGTCCCTGATCATAAACATGCAGTTATTGGTTTAACAGCTATTTATGGCATAGGTAAGACTCGCTCTAAGGCTATCTTAGCAGCGACTGGTATCGCCGAGACCACAAAAATCGGTGAACTTTCAGACGAAACTCTTGACGTATTGCGTGATGCAGTTGGCAAGTACACCGTTGAAGGTGATCTTCGTCGTGAAGTTACTTTAAATATCAAGCGCCTAATGGACCTTGGTTGTTATCGTGGCCTACGTCACCGTCGCTCTTTACCACTACGTGGTCAAAGAACTAAGACTAACGCGCGTACCCGTAAGGGTCCTCGTAAGCCTATTAAGCGATAAGGGGATAGTATTATGGCTAAGACACCAATTCGTCGTAAAAAGGTTAAAAAACAAGTTGCTGATGGTATGGCTCATGTTCATGCTTCTTTCAACAACACTATTGTAACGATTACCGATCGTCAAGGTAATGCACTATCATGGGCTACTGCCGGTGGTTCAGGTTTCCGTGGTTCACGTAAATCTACTCCATTTGCTGCTCAGGTTGCTGCAGAGCGTGCAGGTACTGCTGCTCAAGAATACGGTTTAAAAAATCTAGAAGTTTTCATCAAAGGTCCAGGTCCAGGTCGTGAATCTGCTGTACGTGCTTTGAATGCTGCTGGCTACCGTATTACCAACATTACTGACGTGACGCCAATACCACATAATGGTTGTCGTCCACCGAAGAAACGTCGCGTTTAACAATAGGTTAGGAGAAATAACATGGCAAGATATTTGGGCCCTAAGCTCAAGCTGAGTCGTCGTGAAGGCACTGACCTGTTCCTTAAGAGCGGCGTAAGAGCTATCGACTCTAAGTGTAAACTTGAGACTGCACCTGGTCAGCATGGCGCTCGTAAAGGTCGCTTATCTGATTACGGTTTACAATTACGTGAAAAGCAAAAAGTACGTCGTATCTACGGTGTATTAGAAAAGCAATTCCGTAACTACTACAAAGAAGCTGCTCGCCTTAAAGGTAATACAGGTGAAAACTTGTTACAGCTATTAGAGCAACGTTTAGACAATGTTGTATATCGCATGGGTTTTGCTAGCACACGTGCAGAAGCACGTCAGTTAGTAAGCCATAAAGCGATTTTAGTTAATGGTCGTGTTGTGAATGTTCCTTCGTACGTAATTGCTCCAGAAGATACTGTTGTAATCCGTGAGAAGTCTAAAACACAAGCACGTATCATCGCTGCTCTAGAGTTGGCTGAGCAACGTGAAAAGCCGACTTGGGTTGAAGTTGACGGTAAGAAATTGGAAGGCAGCTTTAAGCGTCTACCTGAGCGTTCAGATCTGTCTGCGGACATTAATGAACAACTAATCGTCGAACTTTACTCTAAGTAAAGTTAAGAGTTAAGAGAGGATAAAATGCAGGGTTCTGTTACAGAATTTCTAAAACCAAGGTTAGTCGATATCGACGCTATCAACCCAACACGTTCTAAAATAGTTTTAGAACCACTTGAGCGTGGCTTCGGTCACACTTTGGGTAATGCCTTACGCCGTATACTGCTTTCATCTATGCCTGGATGTGCAGTAACTGAAGTTGAAATCGACGGTGTATTGCATGAGTACAGCGCGAAAGAAGGCGTTCAAGAAGACATCATTGAAATACTATTAAACCTAAAAGGTTTAGCAGTAACGTTAGAAGGCAAAGATGAAGTTTTTCTGACCCTGGCTAAATCTGGTGTAGGCCCTGTGACTGCGTCAGATATTCAGCACGATGGCGATGTAACAATTGCTAACCCAGATCATGTTATTTGTAATTTAACAACAAATAACAGCGAGATCAGCATGCGTATTCGTGTTGAACGTGGTCGTGGTTATGTGCCGGCATCTAGTCGTTTATCCTCTGATGACGATGAGCGTCCAATTGGTAGATTGTTGCTTGATGCATCATTTAGCCCAGTTGAACGTATTGCGTACTCGGTTGAATCAGCTCGAGTTGAGCAACGTACAGATTTAGACAAGTTAATCATTGATATGGAAACAAACGGCACTTTAGATCCAGAAGAAGCGATCCGCCGTGCGTCTACTATCTTAGCTGAGCAATTAGATGCATTCGTAGATTTACGTGATGTAACTGAGCCAGAAGAGAAAGAAGAGAAGCCAGAATTCGATCCTATTCTACTTCGTCCAGTTGATGATCTTGAACTAACAGTACGCTCAGCAAATTGTTTGAAAGCCGAGCAAATTCAATATATCGGTGATTTAGTTCAGCGCACTGAAGTTGAGCTTCTTAAAACGCCTAATTTAGGTAAGAAGTCTCTAACTGAAATTAAAGACGTGCTAGCTTCACGTGGACTTTCTCTAGGCATGCGCCTAGAAAATTGGCCACCTGCAAGTTTAGCTGAATAATCTAAATCACTATATTAGTTTAGTTAGAAGGATAGGGTCATGCGCCATCGTAAGAGTGGTCGTCAATTAAACCGTAACAGTAGCCATCGTAAAGCGATGTTTAGCAATATGGCAGGTTCTTTGGTGAAACATGAAATCATCAAAACTACTTTGCCTAAAGCGAAAGAGTTACGTCGTGTAATTGAACCTTTAATCACACTGGCTAAGACTGACAGTGTAGCAAATCGCCGTTTAGCGTTTGCTCGCACGCGTGATAATGAAGTTGTTGGTAAGTTATTCAGTGAAATCGGTCCACGTAACGCGGATCGTCCAGGTGGTTACACTCGTATTCTTAAGTGTGGCTTCCGTACTGGTGATAATGCACCAATGGCTTATATTGAACTAGTTGGTCGCCCAGCGACTAGCGAAGCAGTTCAAGAAGACGCACAGTCTGCAGAGTAAGTCTTAAAGAAACCTAAAAGCCGAGCCTATGCTCGGCTTTTTCTTGCCTAAAATTTGTTAATCTATATGAATCAGTGAGTACCTTCTATTATGATCGTTTACGAGTACTGACTCATAGATTCTAAATTGATAAGTTGTTTTAACACCTGCTTTAATATCCCTACCTAGTTACTCTTTACTTATCACTCATTCAAAATAGCTTATCAGATCATGGTTAAGGATTATCTTCATAATATATTGTTCGTTTAGAGCTATTATATAATACAACTCCAAAACTTAGATTATCCAGTAGAGCGGCCCACTACGAAGTTTATATTTATAAATCTGATTATAAGGCATAACGTGTACTCATTTACCTATATACCTATATTAAGAATCTCATATCAAGGTTGAGTATTACGGCCTAAGTAAACTTACTTCTTAATATTATTAAACTATGATTAAACATAGCTCGATCAATTCAATTTTCGCCTTTTGATTACTTTAAATGATTTTAAGTAATACGAGTCTTCTCATATTGGTTAGTTATTTAGCATAGATGATCCAAATATGTCTTTATTCATTAGTAGTTGTCATAACTTTAATTTCAAATAGCGCTATAAATTTCTTAACGATAGTAGTTTAGTTGTGTTTTTAAGCGTTTAGCTCAAATACTCAGCGAACAGCAGTTTATTTCAAGTTTTCTTTAAAAAACAGTTGATCTGTTTTCGGATCTCCCTATAATGCGACCCCACTGAGAAGGGAAACGCCGAAGCATAGCAAGGCAGCAACTACTTAGAGAGTTAAATAAAACTTCGGTTTTAAATCTTCCAAAAAGAAAGTTTAAAACTAAGTGTTGACTCGAAAAATAAAGGATGTATTATACGCATCCCTTGAGACGCTAAAGCGACTCAAAACGTTCTTTAACAATATAAAGCAATCATCTGTGTGGGCACTCGTACAGATTGAGTTCTAA
>NZ_JACJDO010000045.1:0-27549 GCF_014163535.1 Pseudoalteromonas sp. SR45-4 | reverse complement strand
TGAATTTGGTATTACAATTTTGGTTTCTTTTTGTTTAATATTTAACAAATTTAACAAGTTATGTTTTTAATTTATTTTGTAATCGCAGTTAAAAAGTTTAATTTAATGTTGGTATATAGGTTTGTTATTGCTATTTATTAATTATAATTTTTAAAAGCAAGGTGAGTTTAACCTTACTTATTTGGGAAGATTGGGGTTTTAACCTATAAAAAATTCATTGTTTTAGATAAGAAAGTGCTGATAAGTACCAAGGCGATAAAAAGAAATTAACTTACTGAGGGTGTATGAGGCGTTTATTTAAAATAAGAAATGTAAATTACTTACTGGTAATGGCTTTGTAGTTTTTATTTTAAGTTTAAAATTTAGTTGGTTAACCAATTTAGTTGCTAATATAAATAAAATATCGACTGGTAATAATAGTATAAAATTTAAATGCAGATGTACGAGGGGTTAATTGGGGGAGGTTCTTTTTTATGCATTTGCTGAGCGTGACAATATTTAATGGCTACTTGGGGGTAAACTTTTTAAGAGCAAAATGCAGATACTTTGCTATGTATGATGTGCAATTATTTTAGTAGGTTATTATTTTAGTAAGTTATTAGCACTTAAAAAGCCCGCATTATTAATAATGCGGGCTTTTCTTAATTTTAAATTATTAACTAACAATAAATATTTAGCTATGTATGCCAGTTATAATAGTGCACCTACTTTTGTAGTTCACCTGTTGATGATTCAAGGTGAGCACGAATAAACCATTGAAATTGCTCTAGCTCGGCTAGTTGGCTGGTGATCATATCCTCAGAAACCGGATCAAGATCAGCAAGCGTATCTATGGCTTTACGATGATCGCTATTAATACCGCTATATACATTATCGAGTGCACTTAAATGCTCGGTAACGAGGGCTTTACCAATTGAGTACTCGTCCCATGTACGGCGATCAACAATTGATTTTGGCGTACCAACAGGTACTCCACCTAGCGTTGCGATGCGCTCAGCAATGGTGTCTGTCATTTCGCGTACAACCGCAACTTGTGGGTCTAGCATTTCATGCACGCCAATAAAATTAGGGCCAACTACGTTCCAGTGAATATGTTTAAGGGTAAGTTGTAAGTCAATTAGCGCAACCATACGATTGTCGAGTGTAGAGATAGTTTTTTCTGCTGAATCGTTACTCATACCTGGAGCGGTAAATTTAGCTGTTTTGTTACTATTACTCATAATTTCTCCTACTTAATTATTTTGCCCATTAATTACTATATGAACATACTTTACTTTATTTAAAGCAATCACCATGCCGAGAAGGGATTTTAAATAAAGTTGTTTATATACAATCAGATAGGGTTTTCAATATGAGGGGAATAATGATGTTAAATATTACATATTTGAAAACTATGCACTTTTTTGTAAATTATGCACAGTGTAATAAATATAATAGCTAAAGGGCTTAGCTATTATATTTAATGCTAAGCCCTAAAACTAAGCCCGCAAAGTATTGTTTATTAATTTGACGAGTTATTCAATCCGCAGTGCCATACAGTCACTATTGCCATTAATAATCATGCTTTTATCGACTCGCACACCCGCACCAGAATATTTTCCTGCTGTGGTAAAACTGCATATTTGTACAAAGTAATCGTCTACTTTTGGTAGCGCAAATAATTGCTGATATATTTGCTCTTGGGATGCAAAGTGTCCGGCGGTTTCCTCAATGGTTTGTTGTTGCTGATCGACTAGTTGAATATTTGCTCCGCAGCGGCCAACAATGGGTTTTACTACATAGCCGGTTTGTAATAATTCATCACTGAGCTCAAACGCGGTATTGAGCAAATATTTATGATTAGGAAATAAACTCCACAGCACCGGTAAGATTGCTTTATTACTGGGGATCAGTGTCCATAGTGGTTCAAAAACCATGACATTTTTACGCAATAATACATCAGCCAACCGCGGGGTTGCTCCTGCTTGCCATTGCGGCTCAAAATTATGATTTTGAGCTTGATCAGCCTCGCATTCTTCACGAATTTGCTCAAGTGCAGTTTCCCACGACCAGGTTTTCCATACATAATTAAGTTTATTGCCATCGGCATCAATAATATTGCCAAAGGCATCCCAAGACAGAGTATTTAAACCAATAATAATTTTGCACTCAAAACCTGCTGCCGCAATTGTTTCTTTCATAAATAAAGCGTGGTAATGCTCTTCTGGCTCGTCATCTTGAAGAATATGAACTAAACCTTTTACTTCACTTTTTCGCCATGCTTTTACTAAGTCTTTAAATAAGTCTTGGCCTGCATCAATACCCGTTTTAACCCCAAAGTGCTTTGCCCATTTACCCTGAACTTTACCGCTTTCCATATAACACGAAGCGGAGTCGCAGTTGTATTCATACACTTTTAAGCCTGCGGGGGTTAGTGCAAAGTCAAAGCGACTGGTGATCAATTGATTTAAGCGGTTATCCCACGATTGACGAATTTTATTGAGTACTACTTCAGGTAAATTAAACTTTTTTAATAGCTCAGGGTGCTGTAACACATAATCGGTGGCATGCATAAATAAGCCATGCAGCTCATTAGTGGCATGCTCAATGGCTTGTTGGGCTGTGTGTGAAATAGTAAAGTAGCTATGTTGATCCTCTGCATTGGAGGTCAGCTTGTGGCCTTGCATCATGTCTACATAGGCGGCTTCGTCATCATTAGCAATATTTAACCATGACTTTGCAGCTTGGCCTGTATCGGCAATGTAATTAGATTTGATTGTAAATAAATCGGTGTTTATTTCAGTGGTAGGTTCTGCGTGTTCAATTTGATCAGTTTGGGTCATCCAGCCTAAAATAGTTGCATCGTTATAAGAGCATTCAATCCAATAGTCGCCATCTTTGGTTATTTTAGCTTTAAGCTCGCGGTACCAATTTTGACCTTGTGGCCATGTTTGATGGCCAACATTTTGCTCAGCAAGACGAATTTTATCAGGGTGAACTTCTACTACAATGGCAACATGGCCGGTTTCTTCAAACTCACCACCTTCTTCCCAAATAAGTAAACTACCAACTTGAGGGTGATGCTTTGCGCCATTTTTAAATGCTTGTAAGGGAAGTCTATTTTGGCTGTTAACTTCACGTACTGAGCGTAGCTCAAAAATATCGTAAGCCATGGCTATGTCATCAAAAATATAACCATGATTGAGATACATCCAGCGCCTAGCAAATTCAACGCACTGCCATTTATAACCCATATAAATGCCATCTAAATAACTGCGATAGGCACTGCGGTTAGGGTAAATGCTTTCGTCGGCAGAGTCATAGTCAGACGAGTAAACAGCAACATTACCAGGTGCGTAACCTAATAGTTCACCAAAATCACGAGCTGGAGTGCTAGTTTTCATAACAAGTTTGTTCAAAATAAAGGCCTATAATCTGCTGACTATAGGAGCGAAGTAGCTTGATAGCAAGATAAAATGCTATGCCCTTATTTAGGTTTTTATTTGCGACAGATAAAGACAGTATTAATTGAGTTTAACAGCGAGATATTTAATTACATCATCACTAACTTGCGGTAAAAAATAAATGTCATCATATTTAAAGTACTGCACCGAGCTAATAGTTACGGGCTTTGCTGCCGTTGGTAGCGAGTCGTAAAACAGCCCAAGCTTATAATTGTTGCTGTTATTTACTTTGATTGCTCGGTTAACCTGTATTTTAGGCGTATCTACTACTGTGTAGCCGTTATTTTCGGCAATATAATATACATTTTGATAGGTATAATAAGTGTTATTGCGATGCCTTAAACGTGAGTGGTATCTAGGCAGTGATCTAATATGTAAACCTCTTGGTGGCATTACCTCTCGATAGCCTCTGCTGTGTTTACGATAGTAAGTGCCATTATGGGTATTAAATACTGCACCATTAAAACGTACCGATACACTATTACTAGGAATATGACGTATCACTTTACCTGGTTTATGGTGTTTGTTATGTACATTTTGCGGATTTGCAAAGGCGTTACTTGAGAGCATAGTAAGTGTTAAAAACACTGCTAACAAAACAGTTAAGTTAATAGTGTTTAGCTTTATAGGTGTTAGTTTCACAGTTATTTGTTTCATAGTAATGTCTCGCTTATGTTTTTTATACATAACCGATATTAGAGCCTGAAACTGAATAGCAACTGATAGCGGCTGTAATTACACAAAGCTTTACATATGTTTACATAACTAAAATGCTTGTTGGTAGGGTTTTGAGCATGCTAAATGAACAGGAAAGTGGTTAATTATGGGCTGTTTTGCGGGTTTTATATAACTGTAGCGCAGTATAAAAAGCCCAGCAAAGCTGGGCTTAATTATTAATTAGTCTTGCTGTGGCGTTTTCATTATTTTACTGGTGATCACACCTGAAGTAATAGAGCCTGACACATTAAGCGCAGTACGTGCCATATCAATTAATGGTTCTATTGATATAAGTAACGCAACAATTTCTATGGGTAATCCCATTGTTGGTAATACCACTAGCGCAGCAAAAGTTGCGCCGCCGCCTACACCGGCAATGCCAAAAGAGCTAATCACTACAATACCTATTAAGGGTAGAATAAACTCAAAAGTCATCGGGTCTATTCCCACACTAGGTGCAACCATCATTGCTAGCATTGCAGGGTAAATACCTGCACAGCCATTTTGTCCAATCGTAGCACCAAAAGAGGCTGATAAATTAGCAATAGCTGGGGGAACTTTAAGTTGGTTTACTTGTGTATCTATGTTCATTGGAATTGATGCCGCTGAACTGCGCGAACTAAAAGCAAAGGTCATTACTGGCCAAATCTTAGTAAAATAATGTTTTGGACTAACCCCAACTAGGCTTAACAGTATGCCGTGCACAACAAACATTAATAAAATAGCGACATAAGAGGCGATAATAAACGCCAATAAATTAAGAATGTCGTTACCACTTGAGTTTGCGACTACATTCGCCATTAATCCTGCAACACCGTAAGGCGTTAAAGCTATAACCATTTTAACTAAGCTCATTACAGTGGCTTGTAAAGCGTTTACACCAGTACGAATAGGCGCTGTAAGTTCGCTGCGCTCTAGCATTACTTTACGTGCAGCAATGCCTATTAACACGCCAAAAATAACGACGGCAATAATAGAGGTTGAACGTGTATTACTTAAATCGGCAAATGGGTTTTCTGGAATAAAGCTAAGCAACATTTGTGGCACATTTAAGTTAGCAACATTAGCCGCTTTACTCTCTAAAGTAGTCATTTGTGCCGCTTCACGAGTGCCGGCCACTAATCCTTCTACGCTTAAGTTAAAGCCATAAGTAACCGCAATACCAACCAATGCAGCAAGGGCTGTGGTAACCAGTAAAATAGAAATACTTACAAATGAAATCTTACCTAAAGAGCCTTGGTTTTCAAGTTTGACTACCGCGGCAATCATAAACACTAATACCAAAGGCATAATGACCATTTTTAATAGCCCAACATAGCCTTTACCAACGACGGCAACCCAACTTAAAACATGGTTAATAACTTGGGGTTGTTCGGCAAATAAAAACTGTAAAGCCAAACCAAAAGCACTGCCCAGTACTAGGCCAAATAAAACGGTGCGTGATAACGTTTTACTTTTTTGCGAAAAAAGATAAATCGCGAATAACAGACCAACAAACAATGCCAGCATTAATAGTACAGCAAGCGACATAATATCCTCTTCATTAGCTGTGATTTAGCGGCGCACTTTAACGCTTTAAACTTATTTAAGAAAATACACTTTCGCTATGACTTAGAAGAAATTGTTATGTATTGCTAATATTTGGTTATAAGGGATGGCAAGCGTTTGTAAATATCTTCAAAGATGTATGGCTAAATGTTATATTACCAAAAGAGTAATCGCTGTAATTGCAGCAAACTAAACAAGTTTGTCAGGATATATGATGCCTAATATTTATATTATTTACCGTGCTATGTTTGATCATAACGGCACTATGCATACCATTGGTGGCATTGAAAACTATATCTTAAGTTTGTGCGATGTTTTTACTCGCCAAGGTTGGCCATGTCATATAGTACAACCGGCTAAAAAAGCGTTTACCTTAACTACTCCCCAGTACACTATTCATAGCGTTACTACCGGTTTATATCGCGGTAACTTAAAAAAAATCGCCCTTGCAAACTGGGTCAGTGAAAATGCAGACAAAAATAACGATATTATTATTTTTGCTACCGACTCTTATTCAGTAAAAATGCCTGATTATAAAACGCTAGCGATTCAGCATGGTATATCTTGGGATAAACCTCGCGCAGCAAAATCAGCCATATCACAATATTGCTCCTCGCTATTAAGTCAGTACAAATATTTATCCTATATAAAATCAGATTGCAGTTTGGTGTGTGTAGATCATAACTTTGTTAACTGGTATCGCACTTGGTTTAATATTGAGCAGCAACATATGAAGGTTATTTATAACTTTTATAGTGAAAAAATTAGCGAAAGTGAATTTGCCAAAAAATGGTCAGATGATAACGCAACACTAAATATTATTATTGCTCGTCGTTTTGTTGATTACCGTGGTATTAAATTAATAGCACCTATTATTAAGCAGCTTTTACCGCAATATAATATTCAAGTAAGCTTTGCCGGAAATGGGCCATTAAAACCATATTTAACAGAACTATTTGCTAATGAAGTAAAAGTGAAATTAATGCAGTACGGACCAAATGAAAGCTTTAGCGTACATAAACGCCAACACATTGCCATTATTCCAACACTAGGTTCAGAAGGTACTTCGTTATCTATGATAGAGGCAATGGCCGCAGGTTGTATGGTTATAAGTAGTAACGTTGGAGGCTTATCTAATCTTATAATTAATGGTTTTAATGGTCGATTAGTGATGCCTAATACTGCCGAGTTTACCCAAGCGCTAACAACTAGCTTGAATGACTATCAGCAAAGTAAAACGTTGGCATATAACGGGTTAACATCAATAGCGAAAGTGTGCTCTAAAGAAAATTGGGCGCAAGATTGGATTGATATGATCAAACATAAACAAGGCTAATATGCAGTGCATTTGGCATTAATTGCACCGTTATTTATGAAAGCACTTAACTAAATGTTAGGTGCTTTTTTGTTTGTACGTAAATTAGTTATTTTAAGTGGTATTAATCTAAAATAGGTTTGCTATGAATACGTGAACTTTTAAACAGGGCTTTATTGCCTGTATCGGCTTCGGCCCAAAAGTTGATATTAAATTGCGCGTCGTCGCTTAGCTCTACTTTATGCCAGTATTGTGGCGGGCTGGTAGCAAATTGCCCCGCGTTAATTACAATAGTTTGCTCAGGCTCTGTGGCGGCTTCATTTGAAAATCCGTAAAAGGTAACAGTGCCTTGCATAACGCAAATTTGGCCAAACACACCCTCGGCTGTGTTGTGGTGAGTAAGTAACGCTTTTGGAATGTTATCTTTAGTAAAAAAGTGAGTGGAGCGTTTTATTTTCCAGTGACTTGGTATAGTTAAGTGACTCATAACAATTCCTTTTTTGTATTAGTGAAACAAATATAAAAGTTTAAATCATTTCAGCATCAATATGGCGCATTAAATTAGTTACCCAATTAATATACTGACGGTGTATTTTACTACCGTTGTAATTAAGGTTAGTCGAATCTTGGTAATTGATAGAATAGGCTGTTTTGTCATAATTAATATTAACGATTAATTGATGAGTACGAATATTAAGAATTCCCTTTATTTTACCTTCACTAACAGGAGCACACTGCCAACCTAGTTGAATGCAGGCTTTTAAAATACCTGTTTCAACATCTGCAGTGTTATTAATTATTTTAGATGTTTGTGGAATAAGGTTTTGTTCAAAGTTTTTAATTGGCACTGAAGTTGAACAACCCGCGAGTGCGAATAACGCAGTGGCTATAAAAAGTGTTGTTTGTTTTTTCATGTTAGTCCTTTTGTTTAAATATGCAGCGTATCAGTAAATATTATTAAGTGGTAGATACTAGCAAAATTTACTAATAATTTTGCAAATAAGTGCCACTAATATTGATAAATAAATACGTGTTTATTTTATATTGTTTGCCACTTTAGACTAACCTTTGTAAGGAGAGCATATAACGAGGAGCACAACATGGCGGTATCAGCTATTCCAAAAGGGTATCATTCAATAACCCCTTATTTAATTATAAACGGTGCGCAACAAGCAATTGATTTTTATTGTGCCGCTTTTGATGCGCAGCTAGTTATGCAAATGCCTATGCCTGAAGGCGGCATTGCTCATGCAGAAATTAAAATTGGTAATTCACATATTATGATCTCAGATATGTGCCCAGATGTTCATTTTAAAAGCCCTACAGAGCTCGGCGGTACACCCGTAAGCATAATGTTGTATGTTGATGATGTAGATACGGTATTTGCAAAAACCATTGCGTTAGGAGCGAAAGAAATACGCCCCGTTCATGATCAGTTTTATGGTGATAGAGCAGGTACGCTGCAAGATCCTTTTGGCCACGTATGGACCATTGGCACTCATAAAGAAGACATTAATGAGCAAGAGCTCAGAAAAAGAATGGTAGATCTTATGAGTAAAGATCAAGATGCTTAGCTTTATAAAATAAAGGTAAGTAAACAAGGCTTTTACAAGCAGCTAATCCTGAATTCGTCATCTAGGTTTATTGGCAAAACCAGTGTATTAAATTGCCTATTAATAGCATCATCACACATATTGTTCAGTTCAGCGCTACCATTACTATACTTACTATTATATTCAACATGAAAAACAGCTTTATTGTTACTTATAAAAGGGGTGAGTAATTCGCACTCTTGATACTCGTAGCATTGCTCGTTTACTGCAAAATCAAAATAACTATGCAGCTCATTTACCTGATGAAGATTGTTTTTTAAGCCAACCGCCAAGCCACGAGTATGCGCCTGATTTGCTATAAAGCGAGTAAATACAAGCTGATCGTTTGCAGTTAAATTAAAGCCCGAATTATTCATATAGCCGTCAACGTTATCGGGCTCTACGCCATCACATCCTTTTTGTACTGCTAAATCTAGACGACTAGCCATTATTGCTTGCACATTAGGTGAGCGAATATCTAACCAACGCTCTCCTTGCCAATTAGCTAAAGAGTTACCTAATTCGTTGATTAAAAATTGGCTCTTATCACTTCGCCACGATTCATAAGAACCCGCTGAAAAATAGCAAATAACCCGCTTACCTTGAGCTTGTAATGTTTGTATTAACTGTACTGGGGAATCGAATAGGTCTATGTCGTAAATATTAACATTGTAGTTAGTATTTATTGTGCCAGTTAGCTGCCATTGCCAGGTGCTCCCCAATGCGGGTTTATACCAGTTACCGGTAGTAATAGGGGCAATTGCAGGCTCGACTTGGCTAGAGGGAGTTGTTGGTGTATTATCATTTTCACCGCAGCTACTAATACTGATTAGCAGTAAAAATATAACACAGTGGCCTGCGGTTTGTTTATTAAATAAAGGCAAAAACATAACATACTCAAACGGTATTAGTAGTTATTAATTTAGCTGAAAACTATTGATATTGCATTAAGGATGTCGATTTTTATATTGAGTATTAGGCCTTCCGTGGCCTGCTTAAATTAAATGTTTTTATAGTATAAATAATCACTATAACCAACCTCTGTGCCGCCATACATAGTGGCTGCATCAGCTTCATTTAAAGGCCATTGTTGTTTAATACGCTCAGGTAAATCGGGGTTCGCAATAAAAGGCCGACCAAAAGCAAACAAGTCACCGTAGCCATTATTTAAAATACGCAGTGCTTTATCTACCGTGTATTTTCCTGCATATATAATTCGACCAGAGAACTGCGCTCTAGCTGCTTTGTAAAACTGCTCAGGTAAATCAGGTGCGTTATCCCAATCGGCTTCAGCAATCGATAAGTAAGCAATACCTGCTTGTTCAAGTACCTTAATCGCTTCTATGTAGGTATTTTGTGGATCAGACTCGACCAAACCCAAATAAACGCGGGTTTCATCTGTGCTGCTAAAAAGTGGTGCAAAGCGAACGCCTAAGCGATCAGCGCCTACAACCGCGCTCACAGCAGCAACAATTTCTTTTAAAAAACGCAGACGATTAGTAAGTGATCCGCCGTATTGATCGTCACGCACATTAGTGTGCTCTGAAATAAATTGATTAACTAAATAACCGTTAGCACAATGTAGTTCAACGCCGTCAAAGCCGGCTTCTAATGCATTTTTTGCTGCTTGCGCATACATATTAACTAACTCGCTCACTTCATCAGTACTTAAAGCGCGCGGTGTACTTGGTTCACTTAAAGCACCTTGGCCTGGGCCGGTTTCAATAAACACCTTAACGTTGTCAGCTGTAATTGCTGAAGGAGCTATTGGCTTGGCTTCATTAGGTTGCAAACTGGTGTGCGATACACGGCCAACATGCCACAGTTGAGCAAATATAATGCCCCCTTTAGCATGCACAGCTTGAGTTACTTTTTTCCAACCTTCAATTTGCGCCGCAGAATGTATACCAGGAGTCCATGCATAGCCTTGACCTCTTGGCTCTATTTGCGTGCCTTCGGTAACCATAAAACCAGCGCTGGCACGCTGCGCATAATAGGTTGCCATTAAGTCGTTAGGAATATTACCTGGTTGGGTGCTACGAGAACGTGTAAGTGGTGGCATTACTATACGGTTTTTAAGTGTATAAGGGCCAAGTTCTACAGATGAAAATAACGAGCTGGTATCAGAAATAGATTGATTCATTAAAACTCTCTCTTAAAGCAAACTTAGTGGCTTATTACCTCGTAATTAACAAGGTAAAGTATGTTGATGCTTAGCTGTTTAAGCAATGTTGGTAAGCGTAGAGCTTTAAGGGTACAATTTGAAACAACACTTTATTGTTTTAGATACAATTATGAATGGTATTAACCGGCTCGATATTAAACAGCTCAGGGTACTAAATGCCTTGCTTGATTTAAAAAGCTTGTCGCAGGTTGCACGTAAAATGGGCTTAACCCAGCAAGCAATTAGCGAGCAACTGCGTAAACTACGTGACTTATTTGACGATCGTTTGTTTATTCGCCAAGGAAATAGCATGGTGCCAACGCCTAAAGCGTTATCTATGCAGCAACCTATTAGCCATATTTTAAAGCAACTTGAAATGCTGTTAGAGCCCGATGTATTTACACCGCAAACATACAAAGGTGTATTTACTATTAGCGCGACAGACTACGCAACTCAAGCCTTGTTACCGCAGCTTTTTAATATAACTAGGCGAGAAGCCCCCGGATTAAAACTAATAGTGCGCGACTTTGCCTCAGATAATGTTAACCAGCTAATTACGGCGGGCGAGCTTGATTTACTGATTAGTTTTCCTGAATTTATTCCAGATAACTTAGCTTATGTTACTTTGCTTGAAGAGCAGCATTTATGCGTTACAGGTTGTGGCAACAAGCTAACAAATGAGCCGTTAACACTGGCACAAATTGCAGCTTATCCGCAGCTAGTGGTATCACCTTCGCGTGCCAATTTACGTGGTTCTCACGATCAGTGGTTTGCAGCAAAGGGCCTTAAACGCAATATTGTTATGTCGGTACCTAGCTTTTCGGCAGTACCAAACATTCTTCATACAACCGATATGATCGCGTTTTACCCAGCGCGATTACTACCAAACAATAAAGTACAAGAGCTAACCGTGGAAGCATTGCCGCCGCCTTTTAAAGTAATAGCTGCATGGCATCCACGTACCAGTGAAAGCCCAATTCATCGCTGGATACTGGAGCAATTAAAAGTAATTTGAAGTGTGAATAAATTTTAGCGAGCAACACTCGTTTTATAGTGTTACTCGCTAATATAGGAGCTAACGATAAAGTAAGCCGTAATTTTAGAGCTTACCTATCGACAAAGATCGCACATCGTTACCTGTTGGCGACTCATGTGCTTTAAGGTAAAACACCGGTAAAATAGCCAGTATATGGTCAAAAATATCAGCTTGAATACCTTCGTACTCTGCCCACACTGTGGTGTTGGTAAAGGTGTAAATCTCGATAGGTAAGCCTTTATTAGTTGGCTCTAATTGCCTTACCATTAGGGTCATATTTTGATGGATTTTAGGGTGTTGTTTTAACAGTTCTATTAAATAATGCCTAAAGGTACCGACGTTAGTTAAGCGGCGGCCATTAAGTAGGCAACTCATATCTTTGCTAGCGTTTTCGGCGCTAATAGATGATATTGTGGTATCTATATATTTGGTTAGTAAATTTGCTTTTCTAAGCTCAGTGAGCTCTTGTTCATTTAAAAAGCGCACACTGTTCATTTCTAAATGAATACTACGTTTTATTCTACGACCGCCCGATTCCGACATGCCGCGCCAGTTTTTGAATGAATCAGAAATAAGCGCATACGTAGGTATTGTAGTGATGGTTTTATCCCAGTTTCTTACCTTTACCGTGGTAAGTGCAATGTCAATTACATCGCCATCAGCGCCATACTTGGGCATTTCTAGCCAATCACCTACCGCTAACATATTATTAGCAGAGAGCTGAATACCTGCCACTAAACCTAAAATAGCATCCTTAAACACCAACAGCATAACGGCTGATAACGCACCTAAACCACTTAATAAAATTAATGGTGATTTATTCATTAATAACGACACAGCTAAAATACCGGTTAATACACTGGCAATTAACTTAATGGTTTGTAATAACCCTCGTATCGGGAAGTGGGCTCTGACTGCGCGCCTATCAGAAATAACCTGAAAAATATCGAGCAACGAAAACAGTGATAGTAAAGAGAAGAGAATGATCCATTGGTCGGTAACCATTTCAATAATATGTAAAAAGCTACTCCCTTCGGGGATCCAAAGCCTAGCTTGAATAACGACAACCGCACCTTGAATTACAAAAGAGATATGTTTTGCAAGTTTAAATGCTAAATCGGCGGGAGTTTTTGCATCAGGCTGAACAATTCTTTCGCTAAAGCGACCTTTAAGAAAGTGCTTAGCTGAGTTTCTGATAATTAAATGTAAAATTATGGCAAAAATGGCGAGCCAGCAAAGTACTAAAATGTCGTACCATAAAAGAGGGTTGGCGGGTAAATATTGGCCAAACCACCCCAGTAAATACTCACGTAGTTCAGCTCTTATATCTGTCATTTAATCTCCGTTTACATCATAAAGTTATTTATTTATTCCAAGGTTATTTAAGCAGAAGGCGTAGTTAAAGTCTATCTTCACTCGGTGCCGATAGACTTTAACTATAAACAGTTCGTTTTATTTTTCAGCAAGTTGTTCACTTAACTCGGCAAAAATACTGGGGTCGTCAATAGTCGATGGAATTTGCAGTTCTTCGCCATCAATAAGCTGGCGTAAGTTTTTGCGTAAAATTTTCCCTGAGCGTGTTTTAGGTAAGCGCTCAACACACATAATATTTTTTAAACACGCGATAGCACCAATTTGGTTACGTACAGATTGCACAAGCTGTTGTTGTACTTCTTGGTGAGAGCCGGTAAAACCGTCTTTCAGTACTATCATCGCCATTGGGTTTTGCCCTTTAAGCGCATCGTTTACACCAAATACAGCACATTCTGCAACCGCAGGGTGGGCGGCAACAATTTCTTCCATTTCGCCGGTAGATAGCCTGTGGCCAGCAACGTTAATTACATCATCGGTACGACCCATAATAAATAAGTAGCCGTCTTCGTCTATGTAGCCACCGTCTCCCGACAGGTAATAGCCTTCATATTCGCTCAGGTAACCTTGTTTATAGCGCTCGGTATTTTGCCAAATTGTTGACAAGCAACCCGGCGGTAAGGGCAGTTTTATTACTACTGCGCCACTTTCGTTAGGGGCACATTCTTCGCCTTCCATATTTAAAATACGTACGTCAAAGCCCGGTGTAGGAACGGTTGAACTACCTGCTTTGGTTTCTAAGTGTTCAATGCCAATAGGGTTACAAGCAATAGCCCAGCCGGTTTCTGTTTGCCACCAATGATCGAGCACAGGTAGGCCGGTTTTTTCTTTTAACCAACCGTAAGTAGCGGCATCAAGGCGCTCACCGGCTAAAAATAACCGTTTTAAGCTAGATGTATCATATTTTTTAAAACCCTCAGCTTCAGGGTCTTCTTTTTTAATTGCTCTAAATGCAGTAGGCGCGCTAAATAAGGCTGTTACTTTATGCTCCTCTACTACTCGCCAAAATGCACTGGCATCTGGGGTGCGCACTGGTTTGCCTTCGTAAAGTACAGTTGCACAACGATACATTAACGGCGCATATACTATGTATGAGTGACCCACCACCCAGCCAATATCAGACGCAGCCCAAAAAACTTCGCCAGGCTCCATACCATATACGTTTTTCATGCTGTAATTAAGGGCAACAGCATGGCCGCCATTTTCACGTACTACACCTTTAGGTAATCCTGTGGTGCCTGAGGTATATAAAATATATAGCGGATCACTACCACTTACAGGTACAGGGTCAACAGCTTGTGCTGTTTGCATAGCCTTTGCCCAATCAATATCTTGGCCGCTATTGAGTGTTGCGGTTGCTTGTTCGCGTTGATAAATTACGCAGTGATCAACTTTATGCGTGGCGCGCTTAATGGCGTCATCTAATAAGGGTTTGTATTCAATAATATTACTTACTTCTACACCACAAGAAGCACTTAATACTAATTTAGGTTTAGCATCATCAATACGCACCGCTAATTCATGAGCTGCAAAGCCACCAAAAACCACAGAGTGCACTGCACCTAAACGAGCACAAGCTAGCATGCCAATCACTGCTTGTGGGATCATGGGCATGTAAATAACCACACGGTCGCCTTTTTGCACACCTAGCGATTGCATTACACCGGCAAACTTAGCCACTTCTTGTTGTAGCTGTGAATAATTATAAGTTTGTTTAGTATTGGTAACAGGAGAGTCGTAAATAAGCGCAGTTTGCTCGCCAAAGCCGGCTTCAACATGTTGGTCAAGTGCTAAGTAGCTAGTATTAAGCTGGCCATCATCAAACCAATGGTATAAGTCATCGCTGTCTTGTGTATAGGCATTTTGGGGTGTTTTATACCAAGGAATACACTTACTTTGTGCTAACCAAAATTCAGCTGGGTTTTGTTTGAAGGCGTTATAATGCTGTTTATATTGACCTGACATAAATGATCCTAAAACTAAAAAAGAGTGTGAGAGATATTAAAAACTAAGCGTTTTTGCTTAATTATTATATTAGACCTTGGTCGGCTAAAAGCTGAGCAAGGTGGTTGTTTTTTAGTTTGTTTTGCAGGGCCTAATTACGACTTAATACATAGCAAGCTAATTGAAATTGTTATGTTTTTATAAAAAACGTCAATTAAACTCTATTTGTACGGCTTTTTCTTTATTTTCGATAGAAAACTGGCTTGCTTAATTATCAAACTAAGCGTAAAATGCGCGCTCATTTCGGCTTTTAAACTATTAATTCCTTGCCTTAAACCGACCGGCCGAAACGGTAGAAGGCTCTATTAACCGTAAGGAATATCCATGCGTCATTACGAAATCGTATTCATGGTTCACCCTGATCAGAGTGAGCAAGTAACTGGTATGATCGAACGCTATACTGGTTCTATCACTGAAGCTGGTGGTGTTATCCACCGTCTTGAAGACTGGGGCCGTCGTCAACTGGCTTACCCAATCAACAAGCTTCATAAAGCTCATTATGTTCTTATGAACGTTGAAGCACCAACTGAAGTAATCAGCGAGCTAGAAACTACTTTCCGCTACAACGATGCAGTGCTTCGTAACTTAGTTATGCGTACTAAAAACGCGGTAACTGAAGCGTCTCCTCTTGTAAGAGAAGAGAAGAAAGAAGCACCAGCTGCTTAATTGTTTTGAGTCCTAGCATGGCGTTTAACTGGTGATGAATATAAATGGTTAGCCCTTTTATGAATCAACTGGTTTTATCTGGGGTAGTTTGTAAAACTCCCAAGTTAAGCCAAAGTCCTGCTGGTATACCGCATTGTATTTTTGTTATTGAACATAAGTCAATGCAAACAGAAGCAGATCTTAACCGTAATAGTTACGTTCGGCTTCAAGTGGTTGCCAGTGGAAAGCAAATGCAACAACAGACTCAACATTTGCACGTTGGGCAGGCATTGCAAGTGAGTGGTTTTTTAAATCGCCACGAAGGTCGTAACGGCCTTAGCCAATTGGTTTTGCATGCTCAGCATATCGAAAGAATTATTTGAGGAATTAATCTCATGGCACGTTATTTCAGACGTCGTAAGTTTTGCCGCTTTAAAGCGGAAGGCGTACAACAAATCGATTACAAAGATCTAGCTACTCTTAGAAACTATGTTACAGAAAGTGGCAAAATCGTACCTAGCCGTATCACAGGTACTAGCGCTAAATACCAGCGCCAGCTAGCAACTGCTATTAAGCGTGCTCGCTACTTAGCCCTTCTTCCATACACTGACTTACATAAGTAAGCAGCGGATTAACACGTTTTTAAAAGGTGTAGAAACATGCAAGTTATTCTACTAGATAAGATCGCTAACCTAGGTGGCCTAGGTGACCAGGTTGTTGTTAAATCTGGCTTCGCACGTAACTTCCTTTTCCCGCAAGGTAAGGCAGTTCCTGCAACTAAAGCAAACATTGAAACATTTGATGCTCGTCGCGCAGAACTTGAAGCGAAAATCGCTGATCAGTTAGTTGCTGCACAAGCACGCGCTGACAAACTTGAAGCATTAGCAGAAGTTACATTAGTATCTAAAGCTGGTGACGAAGGTAAATTATTTGGTTCAATCGGTACTCGTGACATCGCTGACGCTATCTCAGCTGTTGGTGTTGAAGTTGCTAAGTCTGAAGTTCGTCTACCTCTAGGTACTATCCGTGAGACTGGCGAATTTGACGTATCAATCGCAGTACATTCAGAAGTAACGGCTACTATTAAAGTAATCGTTATTGCTGAAGCTTAATTTTTAATTAAGCAAAAAAAAGCCGTGCTATTTAGCGCGGCTTTTTTGTGCCTAAAATTTAGCTAGCTGTAGATCTAAAAACACGCTTAATAAAACCTCTTCTAAATCATCTTTCCTTTTTGCAATTATTTTTTCATTTCATTTAAACCTTTTCAAACTGTCATTACGTCTAACTTATCAATACACTTAAATGCTAACCCAGTAATTATAATTTAAAGGCGACATTACGGATGTTACACGTTAAACCCGAACAGTCGCAATTGTGCGAAGCAGCACTCATTAAGCGTGTTAAGTCGGGGGATCAAGCTGCATACACACTACTTTATGAACTACACATAAAACGAGTATACGGGTTATGTTTACGTCTATTAGCTGATCAGTCGCATGCAGAGGATGCGGCCCAAGAAGTGTTTGTACAGGTGTGGCACAAAGTAGCGCAGTTTGATGGGCGCTCGCAGTTCTCTACTTGGCTTTACAGCGTAGCGAGTAATGTTGCGATTAATTATTTACGCAAACAAAAAAATTGGCTGCAAAAAGTGGTGAGTATTGAGCACAGCGGTATGGATGAGCAATCAGTTAACGACTGTAAAGGTTTAAATGGCCTAGATAAATTAATAGTAAGGCTTCCAGAGCGAGCACGTATGGTATTTGTGCTGTTTGCCATTGAAGGCTACAGACACGAGGAAATAGCCGAGCAACTAGGTATGGCTGTTGGCTCAAGTAAGTCGCAATATCATCGTGCTAGGCTGTTATTACAAGAGTGGTATGAAAATGAGTAAAGAAAATTTTGATGACTACTTAAACGAGTCACTCAATACACTTGATAAAGACATAACGCCACGCAAAAATTTATGGCCAGGGATTGAGCGAGCGATTATTAATGCTGAACGCTCTACACAAAAACACACTACTATTTGGCCAAAGTTAACGGCAGTAGCTGCATGCAGTGTTGCGGTTTTAATTGCAGTAAACATCGTTTTTATAACGCCTGAGCCAAAGCCTGCCGTGGCGATAAGTGATTACTTTTTAGCGCAAAAAAACAGTTTGTTAGTTGCGTATAAAAATCAAGACGCACTTACCAGCAATTGGCAAGTGCAATTGCAAGAACTCGAAGAAGCAGAGTTAGCCATAAAGCAGGTTCTTGAAAACGAACCACAAAACCAAGCGCTATTAACTATGTTAGCGCAAATATATCAACAACAACTTGATTTGATTAATAAGGTGCACGCACCTCGTTGGCAGCATATTTAGGAGCATAACATGAAAGCGATTTTACTAGGGTTGAGCTTATTTCCACTGGCGGTATTAGCGGGTGAAAAAATAGATAAGCAAATAGAGGTAGCCAATGGCGGCACTATTTATATTGAAAACCAACGTGGTGATATAAACATAACGGGCTGGGATAAAAACGAATTTAAAGTGTCGGGCGAACTTGATGACAAAGCCGATGGCTATGAGCTTAAAACCAGTGGTGATAAAACCCAGTTTATTGTAAACATGCCACGTAATACGGATTGGGGTAACAGTGGTGATGGTTCAAAGTTAACTATATTTATGCCCAGAAGTAGTGCGCTTGAGTTTGCTGGTGTGAATGTATCTGTCAGTGCAAAAGAGCTACAAAACAGTGCAGAAATAGATGTGGTTAATGGTGAGATAAGCGCAAGTAATTTAGCGGGTAATATTAAACTTACCAGTGTTAATGGCGATGTAAAGGCGCAGAACTTAAGTGGTAATATTGCATTTGAAACCGTAAATGGCGAAATTAACGATAAAAACTCAAGCGGGAAGTTGCGCTTTAGCGCCGTAAATGGTGATATTAAATCAAACTCAACGGCAAGCGATGTTCGCCTTGAAAACGTAAATGGTGATATAGACTTTACTTTGTCGAGCATTAAAAACTTACGAATTAATACCGTTAATGGTGAGGCCGAAGTGCATATTAAAGAGCTGTTAAAGGGCGCAGATGTTCGTTTTGAATCGGTAAGTGGCGATGGTGAATTTTACTTTGCGGCAGATGTATCGGCTAAGTTTGAAATTGAAGCGCATGCGAATGGCAAAATAATTAATAAAGTGACTAGCGATAAAGTCAGTAAAGCTAAATATGGCCCAGCCAGTAGTTTAAAATTTAGTATTAATGGTGGTAATGCTAACGTTGAAATGAATACAATTAGCGGGCGACTCGAACTTCATACTAAATAACATTCGCTACTGGCTATGATTACAAAAAGCAGGAAAAGATTTCCTGCTTTTCTATTTGCACAGCCCCTGCAAGTAGATAGAATAGGCACCATTGTATTTTAGTACTGTGAAGTCATGGCCAAACGAGATAAGCAAGTCGATACCCTTAAAGTTCCTCCCCATTCAATAGAAGCAGAACAATCTGTTTTAGGTGGCTTAATGCTTGATAACCAAGCATTTGACCGCGTAGCAGAGCTTGTTGTATCACAGGATTTTTATACCCGCACGCATAAGCTTATTTTTGAAGCGATGACAACGCTTGCTGAAATTGGCGATCCGATCGATTTAATTACTATTTCAGAGAGCCTAGAAAAAAATAATAAATTAGCAGGAATTGGTGGTTTTGCTTATTTAGCTGAAATAGCCAAAAACACCCCAAGTGCTGCTAATATTGACGCTTACGCAAGTATTGTGCGCGAACGTGCTGTGGTACGTGAAATGATTGGTGTAGCAAATGAAATTGCCGAAGCAGGTTTTAATACCGAAGGGCGCACCAGCCACGATTTGCTCGACTTTGCTGAGAGCAAAGTATTTAAAATTGCTGAGCAACGTACAAAAAACAATGAAGGCCCGCAAAGCATTCATAGCATACTTGAAAAAACAGTTGATAAAATAGAAGAGCTTTATCAATCACCGCAAGACGGTGTAACAGGTGTGAGTACCGGCTATGCCGACCTTGATAAAATGACCACAGGTTTGCAACCATCTGACTTAATTATAGTTGCGGCACGTCCATCTATGGGTAAAACCACTTTTGCGATGAACCTTGCAGAACATGCTGCAATGACCCAAGACAAGCCGGTATTAATTTACTCACTAGAGATGCCCTCAGAACAAATTATGATGAGGATGTTGGCGTCTCTTGGGCGTATTAACCAAACTAAAGTGCGTACTGGTCAGTTAGATGATGACGATTGGGCACGACTTTCATCAACCATGGGTTTGTTGATGGAAAAAGGCAAAATGTACGTTGATGATGCCTCGGGCTTAACACCTACTGATGTACGCTCTCGTGCACGACGTATTGCCCGCGATCATGGTGGTATTAGTATGATCATGGTCGATTACTTGCAATTAATGCGAGTACCTAGCCTTGCTGATAACCGAACGCTTGAAATTGCCGAAATTTCACGTTCACTTAAAGCATTAGCAAAAGAGCTAAAATGTCCGGTTGTTGCGCTTTCGCAGCTTAACCGTACGCTTGAGCAACGTGCCGATAAACGTCCAATTAACTCAGATTTACGTGAGTCTGGCTCTATTGAGCAAGATGCCGATTTAATCATGTTTATTTATCGTGATGAAGTGTACAACGAAGACAGTACCGATAAAGGTATTGCCGAAATAATCATAGGTAAGCAACGTAACGGTCCTATTGGTAAAGTACGTTTAACCTTCCAAGGTCAATTTTCTCGCTTTGATAATTATGCGGGGCCAGCAGTAGATGACGATTATTAATGCGCCTAGCGATAGCCGAAATTAACTTAACAGCACTTGCGCATAATCTTGCGCAAGTTAAGAGCTTTGCGCCTAATAGCAAAGTAATGGCAGTGCTAAAAGCCAATGCCTACGGGCATGGCTTAGTAACCATAGCGCAGCACTTAAACGATGCCGATGCATTTGCTGTGGCACGTATAGATGAAGCGCTGGCACTGCGTGCTGGCGGTTTAACTAAGCCAATTGTATTGTTAGAAGGCTTTTTTGATGAAGCCGACTTACCCATTTTATTAGCTAATAATTTTCAAACCATTATTCATGACGAAAACCAATTAGCGGCACTGGAAAATGCGCAGCTTGAGGCTCCTATAAACTGCTGGTTAAAAATAAATACCGGCATGCATCGATTAGGTATTGCACCAGATCAATTTGATGAGTTTTATAATCGCTTACAAAAAACAGCCAATGCGAATAATACGGTTAATTTAATGACCCATTTTTCGTGCGCGGATGATGTTGATAGCAGTAAAACAATGCAACAAATAGCATTGTTTAATCGCTTGGCAGAAAACGTTGAGCAGGCACATTGTTTATCAAATTCTGCCGGTATTTTAGCTTGGCCAAGTGGCCACGGTGATTGGGTACGCCCAGGGTTAATGCTTTATGGTGTATCGCCTATGGCAAATACCACAGGTAAAACGTATCAATTAGAGCCGGTTATGCGCTTAACCACAAAAGTAATTGCAGTGCGTAATGTAGCTGCCCATGAAGCGGTGGGTTACAGCGGGCGTTGGCAAAGTGATAAGCCGACCCAGTTAGCGGTTGTTGCTATGGGGTATGGTGATGGTTATCCGCGCCATGCGAGGGCGGGCACTCCGGTAATAATAAATAAGCAGCGTTATGGTATTGTAGGTAGCGTAGCTATGGATATGATCACCTTAGATATAGGCAATAATACACATAATATTAAAGTAGGTGACGAGGTAACTATGTGGGGGCCTGAGCTACCAGTAGAAGAAATAGCCCAGTGCGCCGATACTATACCTTACGAGTTATTGTGTAATATTACACCAAGGGTAAGCTATCAGTATCAGCGTTAAACTGCTGGTACTATTACTCTTTTATAAAGTAAATATCGCTAAAGCCCATACGGGCAAACTCTTGGTCGCGAAAATTACGCACCGACGCTGAGCCTTTCGAAGTCATTTCGATTTGCTGTACCATAGATAAATAATTAGTAAGATCGATACCTTCAGCGGCGGCAATTGCCTGATACATGTCGTGGTATTTATCTTTAGCGAAATTAATTTCGCGCGGTTGGTTTTTAAATGTATAGGTTATTCTGCGTGCCATATTAAGCTCATTTCGATTGCGAATTAGGGTGATTTTACACTGTATTGAATCACCATTGAATGATTTTTTTAAAATGAAATAATAAAGAGATAAAAATGAAATTAACAGTAGAGATCAGCAAATACCCACTTCATCAAGACTATATTCCGTTTATAAAAGGCTTTATAGATCGCTTAAACGAGTACGATAATTTAAAAGTAATTACTAATACCTTATCAACGCAAATTTTTGGTGATTACGATTTAGTAATGCAAGTGTTAAGTACCGAAATTAAACGCTCGTATGAAGAGTTTGGTAAAGCTATTTTTGTATGTAAATTTCTATCTGGCGATTTGTCTCCACAATAACGGCTAATATGCATATTAGTAGTAACACGGAACCACACAATATGGATTTTTTAACACAAACCTTAAGCGGTTTTACAGCAATGTCGCATTGGGAGTATATTGCAGTGGGGCTGTCTATGGCTTATTTATTATTAGCAATAAAAGAGAGTTTATGGTGTTGGCCAGCCGCATTTTTTAGCACCCTTATTTATACTATTATGTATTGGAATGGCGCGTTATTAATGGAGTCGTTACTGCATTTTTATTATATGTATATGGCGGTGTTTGGTTGGCTAGTATGGCGTAAAGGCAAAGCTAACAACGATAGTTTAAGTATTACCTCATGGTCAATGAATCGTCATATAATATTGATAATAGTGACCAGCATAGTTGCTCTTGCCATTGGTTACTTTATGAAAAATTACACCCATGCAGACTTTGCTTACCTTGATAGCTTTACAACCTGTTTTGCGGTAGTTACTACTTATTTAGTGGCAAAAAAAGTACTCGAAAATTGGCTGTATTGGATTGTAATAGATGCCGCGTCTATGTATTTATATTACGAAAAAGGCTACTACCCAACGCTCGCGCTCTTTATTTTTTACACCATAGTGGCTGCGTGGGGGTTTAAAACTTGGTACGAAGAGTACGAGCAAAAACAAGCTAAACCTATAGCGCAGTTATAAGACATTCATGCAGTCAATTAGCGATATTATCAACGGGTTTAATGCACAATTAACACTACTTAGTAGTGAGCGATTACATAGTGGTTTAAGCAATGACAACTTTTTAGTGCGCGCTGCGCTAAATAATCAACAGTATGCTTATTTATTAAAAAGTTACCGCGATCACTGGCCTACATTAGGCTTAGCTGCACAAGCTCGATTTGCACAGCTGCAATTGTGCCCTAAACCACTTTGGTTAGACAAAGTTAACAGGCTCGCTATTTTTGAATACATAGAAGGCGACACAGCCCAAAGCAATTATACCCCTGAGCTAATTAAAAAGTTGGTTGGCTTACATTGTCATAATGTGGTTAGCGAGGCGATGAATATAAAGCAAGAGCTGGATTTTTATCAACATACAGCGTTATATCAACAATATAGCCAAACTGTAGGTGTGGCGGTAGCAGAAATAGAAAAGCTACCACGTGATGAAGGCTTTTGTCATAATGACTTAGTAAAAGAAAACATCATAGAGAACCCGCAAGGCATGTTTTTAATCGATTTTGAGTACGCCAAAACCAACGACGTTTACTTTGATTTAGCCGCAATAGCTGTAAGTTTTGAACTAGACAGGGAAGGTAAGCAACAGTTACTTAAAACCTATCAACAGCAGTTACCGCTTTCGCAACGTTTTTACTGCTCTATTAATAAGCTAGAGTATTATCAAGTAGTGTTTTTAGTACTGTGTGTTTGCTGGTATAGCGATCGCTCAATAAATGAAAAAGTGATGCCTCTGTGCGCGCAATTAGACGCATTGATAGCGCTGCAATATTAACTTATCTCTTAAGTGGCTAATTTAAGCTAGTAGCCCACCTGGTTTTTAGCAACAAATAGCTGATTTACCAGCTACCACTAAGTCTTTTATTTAAAAGCGTTTAAATAATAAGCATATGAACGAATGGCGCTAGCATTTACCTTTAGATGTCTTTATCATTACGCATGCCAAAGCATTGATATCGCGAGTTGATGTGGCGGCAACAAATGTGCTCTCGTGGTGAAATGGATATCACGTGGCCCTCCGGAGGCTGAGTTGTAGGTTCGATCCCTACCGAGAGCGCCATTTGCATTCCTCTAATACACTTGCTAACTTTTAGTATTATCCTTTAAAAAATATTCAACATGACTTATCTACCAATTAAATGTGGCGACTACGATCAGCTTGAGCTTTATTGCATGCGTGCAAATAAAGTGGCTATCACATTAGATACCCAAACCTTAGTGGGTGTTGCTAAAACCTTAGAAAATATTAAAGGCGAAGGCGAGTTTTTGGTGCTGCAAGAGCCAACAAACAAAATAATAAAAATACGGCTAGATAAAATTAAAACGATTTCACTCGCTTAGTTTGTAGCTATTTATTACTAGTAAAAACTTTAAAAGTAGACATTTAAGGTTAAAAAGTGCTATTTAAGAGACACGCCTTATAATTGTAGAACCTCCCACACTTATGCTTATCACTTTACCTATATCTGAGCTTGTCCCTGGCATGTTTGTTGACAATGTTACCAAGCAGCATGAAAGCATTAGTAGTATAAAAATCAAAACCAGTGGACTAGTGCGTGATAAGTCAATAATTAAGCGTTTAGTAACAGAAGGGGTGCTAGAGCTACTCATTGATTTTACTAAAAGTGATGTTGAGATACCCGCCAAATACAAACCACAAAATAAAGCTAAAGTAGATAGCAGCCAAGAAAAGCCAGCTAAAGCTGCTGTTGCTATAACGGTAGAGCAAGAGTTTGCAAAAGCGAGCGTAAGCTATGAGCAGCATAATCGCAAAATACAGGCTTTATACGGTGACTTAACAGCAGGGCTTGCGCTTAATATAAATGTGTTGGATGAAATTGCCGGTGAAATAGTGGCATCGGTATTTAGAAACCCCAATGCAATGACCATTCTTACCCGCCTTAAAGACAAACACAGCTATAATTGGCGTCATATGATCAACTGCGCCATTTTTGCAGCAGTATTTGCTAAATACTTAGGCTATGAAGAGCCTACTGTGCAGCAGCTTGCAATGGGGGCATTGCTGCATGATTTAGGACAGGCAAAGGTGCCGCAGGGTATATTATCAAAGCAGACTAAAGTCACTAATAATGAGTTTGCAGCAATAAAAAAACATGTTGTACAAAGTTTAGGTTTAGTTAAAGGCGAAAAAGGGATCACACCGTTAATGCTTGATATGATAGTGAATCATCATGAGCGATTAGATGGTTCGGGTTATCCGCGAGGCCTTAATGCAGAGAAATTAAGTCGCCCTGCACGTATAATGGCTATTGTAGATGTGTATGACGCGATAACAGCAGATAGGCCTCACCAAGTCGGTGACGAGCCAATAAACGCACTGCGTTATTTGCTCGCTAACAAACAACTGTTTGACGCTGAATTAGTACAACACTTTATTAAATGTTTGGGTGTGCATCCGGTATGTACTATTGTAAAGCTGACCAATGAACGTTTAGCACTGGTACTTGAGGGCAATAACCTTAATCCCATTAAACCTAAAGTTAAACTATTTTATAATGCGAAGTATGGCCACCATGTTACGCCAAAAGATATTGATTTGAGCGACCTGAGCCAAGAGCTTAAAATTATTGCCAGTGTTAAGCCCCTTGATTATCAGATTAACTTGTCTCGTTTATTAAAAGAGCACTTACTTTTATAGCGTTAGTACATTTGCGTTTTTGGCTTTGTTTAGCCGAAATAAACGCACCTAAAAAGCAACTTGCCATTAATATTAACCACAATAAAGTACCAAGCTCTACATGCAGCGCTAAACAGCAAAATGTTAGCGAGATTAATGCACAAGTAATAGCCGCCAACCAAAAGTGATTAACTGGATTGTCACATTGCCCAGCACGAGTACACGCACAATAGTTTGCTTTATAAAAACAAAATACACTTGCGCCACAAAAAATAAGCCCAGTCAAAATAAGTAAAATGCTCACCGTTTTCTCTCATCATCGTTTTATAGAGAGTGTAGATTGCAGCGCATTTCAAGTCAATTCAAATGAGAATCAATTACAATTAGAGCTTGTGCTCTAATAGCACACTTCTAGTCCGATGAGTTTTAATAAGTTGTTAAATGGTCGTTAAAAAACGTGTTTTTTACTGTTTTTTGACGTGTTTGTAGAGTTTTTTATAAAAAATTAATGTAGTGTGATCAGGTTTGAAATCCTAATAACAACACACATAGCTACCCAAACAATAAGTTTGGTTAAGGAAACAACAATGAAATTTACTAAAACTTTAATCGCAGCGTCGCTGGTACTTGTTTCAGCAGATAGTTTTGCTGCAGCATTTCAGTTATCTGAGCAAAATGCCTCAGGACTCGGTCGCGCCTATGCAGGTGAAGCTTCAATCGCAGACGATGCGTCTGTAGTAGCTCGTAACCCAGCATTAATGTCACTATTTAAAGAAAAACAAATATCAGTGGCGGGTATTGCTGTACTTCCTGATGTAAGCTTAAAAGGCACTGATACAAATAACGGTTTAGATCCAAGCGTGCTAAATAATGACAGCATCGCTCCTAATGCAATTGTACCTGCGGGTTACTTTACCATGCCAGTTAACGATAAAGTGTCAGTTGGCTTTGGTGCATTTTCTAACTTTGGCTTAGCCACAGAATTTAATGGTGACTATGCTGCAGGCCAAATAGCTGGTGAAACAGAAATTGTAACAGTTAACTTCAATGCCAGCGTTGCTTATAAAGTAACAGAGCAATTTAGTTTTGGTATTGGCTTAAACTATATTTATGCAGATGCAACGATAATTCGAAAAGTGGGTGCGAACCCTAATATTCCAGCTTCAACTGATGCGGTTCACTTAGAAGGTGACGATACTGGTTTAGGTTTAAATTTAGGCTTAATGTATCAACTTGATGAAAACAGCCGCTTTGGTTTTAACTACCGCAGCGAAACCGATATTACTTTTGAGGGGACTTTCTCAAGCGCAGCTAAATTATTACCTGAAATGCCAGGTTCTGTTGAAATTACACTACCAGCTATTGCTGAATTTTCTGGTTCTCATCAGTTAGATGAAAAGCTTGGTTTACACTACAGTGTAATGTGGACAGGTTGGAGCAGCTTTGACAAGTTAGAAGCAAAAGTAAACGGACCAGCAGGTGAGTTTACAGGATTTGAGAAAGAAGAAAATTTCTCAGATTCTATGCGCTACGCAATAGGTTCTGATTACCAGTACAGTGAAAACCTATTATTACGTGCCGGTGTTGCGTTTGATGAGTCACCAGCGGATAAAAACCATATGTCGATTTCTATCCCAGATACAGACCGCTTTTGGTTCTCGTTTGGTGGTAACTACGCAATTGATCAACATTCAGACTTTGATTTAGGTGTGAGTGTACTACGTGGTAAAACACAAAACTTCACTGAAAAAGATAATTCACAGCAAGAATGGTCTTTTGAATCAAAAGGTCATGCATTGCTAGTTGGTGCTCAGTACAACTATAAGTTTTAATGCTTGCCTAGAGCCTAGAGCCTAGAGCCTAGAGCCTAGAGCCACAAAAAAGCCGC
>NZ_JACJDO010000044.1:0-28956 GCF_014163535.1 Pseudoalteromonas sp. SR45-4 | reverse complement strand
CATTAATGTTTAATGTAATGCGAAAGATAGCCATGGCGCTTTTTAAACAAGATGCATCTAAGTCAGCAAGTATGGCGAGGAAAAAGAAAATGGCAGGGCTAGACGATGATTACCGCTCAACCCTGTTAGAGTCTGGGATTAAAATGCGCTAGCCGTGTAATTAAAACGAATAGCTTAAGCGTACAGGTGCTCAGTGGTTGTTTTAAAAATTGAATACAGGGCCTCAACGGACATACAATTTTGGAACATATACTTTTTTAAACAGTCGCTGATTATTTTAACCTGTGTAGCACTGCTTAAAATAAGATCAAAAAATAAATAATTAACTGCAAAAAGTGTTTGATAACCATTACCATTTAGATTAGTATGCACCTACTAAATGTAATTGAGAGTGGTTTGTATTCATGTATATTTGTCTATGTCACGGTGTGACCGATAAAAAAATTGAACAAACAATTGACGATGGTGCAACAACCATGCGTGAGTTAACTAAAGAGCTTAAAGTGGGCAGCCAATGCGGTAAGTGTTGTGGTTGTACTAAAAAGATCCTTAATCGTAAGCTTATTCAAATTGCCGATATAACGGATCAAGTGGCTTAATTTAGTTAAAAATTACATTACAAAATTTAGATATAAAAAAAGCAGCTTTAAGCTGCTTTTTTTATGCGTGTTAATTACTATTACAGCTGCGACTGTAGGTAGTTTTCTAAGCCGGTATTTTCAATCAGTAATTGCTGAGTTTCTAACCAATCAATTTGCTCTTCTTGTTCATTTAAAATGTGATCAAGGGCTTCACGAGTAATATAATCTTTTTTACTTTCAGCCAGTTTAACTGCGCTACGTAACTCATCAATTGTATCAAGTTCAAAGCTCATATTGGCAGCAATCATTTCTTCGCTGTTTTCACCAATACGTAAACGGCCTAGGTCTTGAAGATTTGGTAAGCCTTCTAAAAACAAAATACGTTCAATTAAACGATCCGCGTTTTTCATTTTTTGAATTGATACTTTGTAGTCTGCTTTATCTAATTTACTAAAGCCAAAATCTTTAAACATACGTGCGTGTAAAAAGTATTGGTTAATACCAACAAGCTCGTTAGCGAGTACTTTATTTAGTGCTGCAATAACGTCTTTATCGCCTTTCATACTATATACTCCTACTAAGCCATTTGTGCTTGATGATAATTTTGCGTTCCAATCTTATCAATTAAACCAAGTTGCTGTTCTAACCAGTAAACATGATCTTCTTCGGTATCAAATAATAGTTTTTCTAAAATGGCACGAGATTGATAGTCTTGTTGTTCTTCGCATATTGCGATTACGTCTTTTACGCTAGCTACTACTTCAAGCTCAAGTGTTAAGTCGTTTTGCATCATGCTTTTAACATCGGTGCCAATTAATAAATCACGACGTTTAGTCATGTTAGGCACACCTTCTAAAAATAGAATGCGTTTTATTAACCAGTCACAATGATCTTTCTCTTCTTCCATTTCGTGGTTAAGGCGCTCATAAAGTTTAGCTAATCCCCAGTCATCGTACATGCGCGAATGAATAAAATACTGGTCAATTGCTGCTAATTCGTTGGCTAGCAATGTATTAAATGCGTCGATTACTTTTTGATTACCTTTCATGATAGATCACCTTAACAAGTTCAATTGCGACCAGTGTAGTGCAAACTGCAGCTATTGCAAGTTTTCTCTATAAAAATCATTATGTTACTATTGGTTTTGATTCTTATTTAAGTTTGCGTTATTACTTGGTTTGTAAGCAGTTTTTAATTTTTATAATAGGTATTATTAATTGAGCGAGATGAGGGTTAATACACATATTTTAATATAATTTAAAAAGGCATGCTTAACATGCCTTTAAAGTTACTTAAATCAGTTAGAATTGATATTTAGCACCGAGAGTTGCCGTAGTGCCTAGTCCTTTAATATTGTAGCCACCATAAGTATATGATTGCGCACGAGCAGGGTAGTAGTCGCTGTTAAATAAATTTTCGACCCCAAAATAGCTGCTCCATTGTGGAGTAATTTGATATTGACCACTCAAATTAACTATATCGTAACTACTTACAGGACCTTGATCGCCAACGTATTGGCCTTGTTCGTTTTTATCAAAGCGCTTTCTATCGCCAACGTATAAATAGCTAAATGTAAGAGCTATGTCGTCGCTGGCCTGCCACGCTAAATTGGCTGTCGCTTTTGGTGGGCTAATTTGTTTAGCACCTAAGTATTCATCGGCTTGGGTATCTTTACCTTCAACGTAGCTATATGTGGCAACTAATTTAAGTTGTGGGGTAATGGCATAATTTACTAAGCCTTCAAAGCCCCATATTTTTTGCGGCGCGCGTATTGGCTCATAAACGCCTGTTACATCGTTAAATTTATTGCTGGTTCCTAGCTCAGACGTGCTTTTATATGCTGCTAGTTCAAAGCGCAGGTCATCAAATTGTGAGGTGAAACCTACTTCGTAGTTATCTATAATTGATGCTTGTGTTTGAATAAGCGCTATATCGTTTACAGTAGCTGCGCGCAATAGTATGCCTATGTCTGATATATCAGAGCCCTGCGAGTAACTAAAAAATGGGCTAAAGGCAGGGCTTAAATTATATTTAATGCCAGCATTGTAAGTTGTTGCATCGTAATTTATGGTATCGCCGCGCACACTTAGTGGTACTGAACATTGCGTAGCGGTTCTGCATAGCTTTAATGTTTGATAGTCGGCTACCGTTAAATCTATGCTTTCTTTTCTTACACCGGCTTTTAAAATAATATCGTCGTTAATTACCCACTTTGTTTGTAAAAAACCAGCAACACTATCCATGTCCATTTCAGGAACCCATATACGGCCATCAACTAAAGGTTGTGAGGTTTTATCGTTTAGGGCATCAATACCATATATTAAGGTGGTTGTTAGATTATCAAAGTCAAATTGGCTATTAAATGTGGCTCTTGCGCCTAGTTTATCTGACTTTATAACAGATTGACCACCGCTATAACCATCATCAAGATTGGCTAAATTAGTTGAAAAGAAAAATACATTTTCTATATTTTGCTTGTACAGATCTAAGGTCATTTGGGTGTTATCGAATAAGGCGTAATCTAGGTATTTAAGAGTAATATTTACATTGCCTTCGGGGCCTTGCGGTTTACCTGGTTTTTGCAGCTCTTTGGGTACGTGAATCGCATAGGTTTTTTCACCTATGTTACCGTCGCCAGTAACATCCCCTAAATCAGTTTTTTGCTGTGAGCTATAAAAGTTATAACTAAACTCTAGTTGCTTATCATCATCAAAATCGTAGCTTAGTTTAGTAAAGTAGTTTTGTGTTTCTGAGTCTGACAAACCATATTGCAAGCCTAAAATATCACCCTCTGAATCACGTTGTACACCGTTTTGCTCGTAACTGGCGCTTATTAAATAGCTAAACTTATCTAAGCCACCATTTATAGCTGCCGATATTCTTGCACCGGCACTTTCATCAAGCTTAACAGCACTAAAGCGGCTAGAAATACTAATTTCGCCCTCAGGCTGGCCGTCACTTTTCGCTTTTTTTGTTATGTAGTTAATTATGCCGCCAGCAGCGCCATTACCATAAATCGAGGTTGCTCCTTTAATAACCTCTATGCGTGCAATGGCACTGGCATCTAGCGTTTTTATGCCTAATGAACCGTTACGCAGTGGAGTTGATTGTGGTACGCCGTCAATCATAACTAAAGGTGCGCGACCACGCAGTGTTTGGCCTGAGTTACTGGAGCTGCCGGTGCTAGGAGCCAATCCTGGTACCATTTGTGCGAGTAAGCTGCTTAGTTCTGGGTTTACTTTTAAGTGTTGTTGAATTTGCTGCTGATTTATAACAGTAATTGAAGCAGGAACTTCATCAATACTTTCAAATATACGACTACCCGACACAATAACGTGTTCTAACTGATCAGCAGAATATTTGTTTTTACTATTTTCATCGGCAATTGCGCAAGCACTAACAGCGACGCTAAGTAAGCAAAGCGAGGTTTTTAACATGGTAACTCAGATAAATAATTAATTTTGGTAATGATAACTATTAACAATAGCGACCACAAGCGTTAATGATAATTATTTTCGATTGCGTCTTTTTAACCAAAAGTAAACACCCGTTACAATAAAAAAGCTCAGTGATAGGGTTATTAGTAGCCATAAAAACTGTACAACTGGCCCAGCAAAATTACCAATATGAAAGGCATATTTAAAGTTCCATGCTTGTGTGGTGAAATTGGTTTTACTGGCGTCAAATGAGTTTAATACTTTACCAGTAAATGGATTAGTCCAAACCCAGCTGTAAGCGTGGCTTTCGCCGGGATTTTGTATTCTTAAAGCAATCGCGTCATCCGCTTTTTTAGGTAGGTATACCCTATATGGCTCACCTTTAGGAAATATGGCTTGAGCATTATTAATTGCTAAATTGTATTGTAATTCGGTATTTTTAAGCACCGGTATTTTGGGAGGCGCAGGTCTGTTTGTTACTTTATTTTGTGTTACTAATTCTAAAACAGACTGCGTTTGCGTTTTCCAATTAAACGCCATACCCGTAAAGGCAATCAGTATTAATGGCACAAAAAAGTAAACTCCCAACACAGTATGCAGCTGATACAGCAGTACTCTTAGTTTTGCTTTAGGTTTTATAGCTAAACGTTTTATCCGGTTTTTAGGTTTTACCCATAAATAAAAGCCTATTAATACGTTTATTAACAGCAGTAATGCACATACCGACATCCAATTTTTAAATGGTTTATTACCGTCACTGCTCTCAAATAATAACCAGCGATGCAAAGCAAGCGTAAAACCATAAATTGTATCTGTACTTTGGTAAGTATAAATAACATTGCTGGTGTAGGGGTTTACGCTCGCGTAGTGATTATTAGCTAATCTAAACTGCCATGCCATTGTAGGGTTTTGTTCAGGCATTAAAAAAACAGTTTTTTGTTGGGTTTGAGTTTGCACACTGTTTATTAAAGTGTCGAAATTTAGCGGTTTTTCTGCAGGCGTTACTAGCCATTTTTCGGGCTGGATAAGGTGTTGTAGATCTTTTGCGTAAATTAACACCGCTCCGCTGAGGCTCACTATTAATAAAAACAACCCGCTGAGTAGGGCAAGTGTTAAATGAATTTTACGTAACCAAAGTTTCAAAAACGGCATCTCAATTGTGAGCTAAGAACCCTAATTGTAAATGATAATGAGAGCAGTTTTCAATTGAAAGTTTGTTTATAAAGCTATTTTTATTATAAATTATTGTGCTTTTCTATTATGCAGTTTTCAATATTAAAATTATGCTGTAAAAAGTGTTTAACGGCTGCTAAATCAAGTGAGTTATGAGCGTTAATCAGCAGTTCGCAATGGCTGGTTTTATCATCTAATTGCCATACTTTTATAGCTATTACTTGCTCTATATTAAAGTTTTTGGTGAGAGCGCATGTAACAGCTTGGGTATCAAAGTTATTAGGCGCAGCTTGCATTAAAATGCGACAGCTTTGTTTAAGCAGTAACACGCCATGGTAAATAACATAAATAGAAATTAAAATTGTCGCAATTAAATCAACTATATACCACTGGTACAAAATAATTAAAGTACCTGCAACAATAACCACAACAGACGCCATCGCATCAGATACATTATGAATAAAAGCTGCTCTTATATTCATACTGCTATTTGCGCCAGCTCGGTAAGTTAAAAGTGCAGTGATTAAATCTATTAGCAGGGCAAATGCAGCCACCCACACTATGATCCAACCATCAATTGGCTGCGGGTTTAAATAACTGCTCATAGCTTCAAAAATTAAATACACACCTATCAGTATTAATGTACTGCTATTGAACAAAGTAGCTAAAATTTCGGCGCGCTTGTAGCCAAAGTGATGTGTGTTATCGGCAGGTTTGTTACCAATTTTACGCGCAACAAGGGCAATAAATATAGCGGCTGCATCACTAAGATTATGCAGTGCGTCTGCCATGAGTGACAAACTGCCAGAAAATATTCCGCCAATAACTTGCGCAACAGTAAGCAGAACATTAATGGCAACAGCTAGCGCGAGTTGCTTGTTACTTTGGCTGTCGTCTACATGGCTGTGTGCATGGTCATGACCCATAATATCCCCAAGTAACTACTTATATTAAGATTGTTATATCACGAGCAGCTAAAAACAGCTACACGGGGCTTGATGAAACTTAGCTAACTCATTGTGTATACTTAGGCGTATATCTAGTTAAAAGCCAGGTAGCAGTACTGTTTGTAAAACACATAAAAAATTCATGGGCTTATTAGCGCAAAACTTGCGTCTTAGGCTTTTTAATGCATTAATACATAGTATTAAAATGGGTAAAATTACTAGGTAATTCAGGTATGAATAAAGGTTTGAGCTTCACAAAGCTAGCAGGTAAAGGACAGTCTGTACAAAGTAAGCTAACTATAGCCTTTGTAGTTATTGCATTAATACCTTTGTGTTTGTTTTCTTGGCTGAGCTTTAAGCGAATAAATAATACATTAGAACAACACGCCCAAACTGAATTACAACAGGTAACAAATATTGCTCAGCAGTTTAGTCGCTTTTGGCTGGCTGATTATATTAAAGATTTTAAGTTACTTAAAAACCAGTTAACGACTAACTCTGTGCAACAACAAAGTGCAATAACTGAGTTTGTTAACGTATACGAATTTGTAAATAATGTAGAGCTAATAGATAGCGCAGCTTTGCTTGCTGCACCTACATCTTCTTTTATTAGCAAAATAGCTCCTCAATCGTTAACTAATATCCATACTAGCTTGAGTGAGCATGCAACGCCTTCATTTCAATCATTTTTAATTGAAAAACAACCACACTTTATTATTGCGCTTGGTATATATAATACGGAGCAACAATTAAGCCGTATTCTTTTAGCCGATATAAACCCCCAGTGGCTAATGAATCAATTAAATGCAATGTATGCTAAAAACAGCGAGCTTAGTTTTAGTTTATTGCCAAGTAATAGTTTGCCTTTATTAAACCAACAGCCATCAACAGAGCAAACATTATTAAATAAAACACAATTAATGCAAAAAACGTTTACCTATAACAACGAAAATAATGATGTAATGTATGGCTTTGTTAGTCAGCTGAATTTTTTGGGTGATCAAAGCTGGCTGCTATTAGTGTCTAAGCCGAATGTTCAGGAGCTAACAAATACTTATTCTATTAAGTATTTTGCTTTGGCAACACTGCTTATGTTGTTGGCTGTTTTAGCGTGCTCTTGGTGGTTTGGTCGAGTATTGTTTCATCCATTAAGGCGCTTAACAGCCCTTGTTGATAAAATTACTAAGGGGAAAAGCACCCAAGTACCTATTTTACCCGACAGCCAAGAGTTTAATTTGTTATCGAGTAAGCTGTGTAAATTGGCCGAAAATAAACAGCAACAACTAACAGAGTTTTATAAACAAGGGGCTGAACTACAGGTTGTGTTAAGGCACTTAGCAGAGCAAAAAAGTGCACTTGATGAGCACGCGATTGTGGCTGCAACAGATTTAAAAGGCACTATCACTTTTGTTAATAAAAAGTTTTGTGAAATAAGTGGTTATGACGAACATGAGTTAATAGGTAAAAATCACCGTATTCTTAATTCGGGCACTCACCCAAAACAGTTTTTTAAAGAAATGTACCAAACCCTAAAACAGGGAGAAGTATGGCATGGGAAAATATGTAATAAAGCCAAGCAAGGTAATTTATATTGGGTAGATACCACCATAGCGCCATTTTTAGATGAAAATGCTAAGCCACAAAGCTATATAGCCATTCGAACAGATTTAACCGCATTAAAGTTACAAGAAATAGAGCTAGAAGAGCATAAAGCACAACTACAGTTGGTAATAGACACTACCGCTGTGGGAATTTGGGATTGGTACATTGACACAGGTAAAGTCACTTTTAATCACCGTTGGGCTGAAATAATTGGCTATACCTTAGATGAGTTAGGCCCAGCAGTAATAGGCACTTGGTATAAGTATGCCCACCCAGACGATTTAATCGTTTCGGAGCAAAAATTAAACGCTCATTTTTCTGGTGAAACAAACTATTACGTCAATGAAGCACGTATGAAACATAAACAAGGTCATTGGGTATGGATACTAGACACTGCAAAAGTGGTTGAATGGAATGATGATGGCTCACCAAAGCGGATGATAGGTACCCATTTGGATATTACAGAACAAAAAGCAACAGAGCTAGAATTACAAAATAGTCGTGACCAATTTGCCTCGTTAGTAGGCAATATTCCAGGCATTATTTATCGTTGTAAGTACGATAAAGTGTGGACTATGCTTTATATGAGTAAGCAAACTAAAGAGCTTACGGGTTATGACGCTGAGGCAATATTAGAGAATAAGCAGTTAAGTTATTTAGAAATAATTTACTCGGACGATCGTGACGATATTGAAAAAACGATTATTAAGTGCATTGACGAGCACACGCCTTGGTCTGTTGAATACCGGATCATAACGCAAGGTAATGAAGTACGTTGGGTAAATGAAAAAGGCCAAGCCATTTATGACACTGACGGAAACGTATTATATTTAGATGGTTTTATACTCGATATTACAGAGCGTTATCAGGCGCAATTAAAAATAACACGTCAGCAAAGCCTGCTTGAATCTATGAGTAAACAGGGGCAAATAGGTGCGTGGGAAATAGACTTAAAAGCGCAAACGCTTTATTGGTCAGACGAAGTACGCGCAATTCACGAAGTGCCACAGAGTTACTCTCCAGATATAGCCACCGCAATAAATCATTATAAAGAAGGCTATCACAGAGATAAAATTAATGCCCTTTTTGAAAGTGCAATAAGTAGTGGGAAAAGCTGGAATATTGAGCTTATTATTGTTACTTACACTGGCCAAGAACGTTGGGTTAAGTCAATCGGGCAAAGTGAGTTTGAAAACGGCCAGTGTATTCGTGTTTTTGGCTCTTTTCAAAGTATTGATGCACATAAGCGACTTGAACTCGAAAGCGAAAAAGCCAATCGTTACAACAAAAGCTTAGCCATGCTTACTGTTGCACCTGAAGTGCAAAGCAGTGATGTGGCAGAGGTGAAAAAATTAGCCGTTAAGTCTATGTGTGAAGTGCTTGATGTACAGCGCGCTTCTATTTGGATTTTTAACGAACAACGCGATTTAATGATTTGCCATAGTTTAAATATACAAGGGCAAGGTGTTGATTGCTGTAATGCACAGCTCAGTGCAGAGGATTACCCTGCCTACTACGAAGCTATTTATAAACAAAACTTAATAGCTATTGACGATGTTTATAATCATCCCGCTACCGTTGATTTTATTGAGCATTATGCAAAACCTAATAATATAAAATCTATGCTAGATGCCGTTATTACAACCGGTGACGGAAATTTAGGTATTTTATGCGCAGAAACCGTTGGGGAGTTTCGCCAATGGACGCAAAGTGAAGAAACCTACTTACGCTCTTTAGCAACTTTAGTAGGCAGTACCTTGGTGTCACAACGCCGTAAACAAACCGCTGAGGAATTAAAAATAGCCTTGGTTTTGGCAAAAGAAGCCGGTGTTGCTAAAAGTCAGTTCTTAGCAACTATGAGCCATGAAATACGTACGCCAATGAATGGTGTTTTAGGCATGCTTGAGCTTATTCAGTTAGAGCAACTGCCCAAGCCAATTGAAACTAAAGTAGCAATTGCTAAAACCAGTGCGCATTCATTACTGGGTGTAATAAACGATATTTTAGATTTTTCAAAAGCAGAAGCAGGTAAAATTGAGCTAGAGAGTATTAACTTTAATGCCCGCGATTTAATTGGTGAAGTAGCCGCAGCGCAAGCATTAACAGCTCAAAATAAAGGCATAGAAATAATTTTAGATTTGGTTGCCTTAGAGCCATCGCAGTTAAGTGGCGATCCAGGGCGAATACGCCAAGTATTAACTAATATACTAAGTAATGCCGTTAAGTTTACAAACGAAGGCGAAGTGGTGGTTAGCGCATCTATTGAGCGTATTGAAGCCCAGCTAATACTGCAAGTTAGCGTAAAAGATTCTGGTATTGGCATTAGCAAAGAAAAACAACAACAGTTATTTGCGCCCTTTATGCAAGTAGATGCGTCTACTACTCGAGAATATGGAGGCACTGGCCTTGGTCTTGCTATAAGTAAGCAGTTATGTGAACTAATGGGAGGCGCTATTGCAATTAAAAGTAATGCTGGCCAAGGGAGTGAGTTTATCGTCACCATGGAGGTGCTAAAGGGCGATCAACAAGAGCGCTATATGCCAAAGGCTAATATTAATGGGTTAAGTATATTGGTGGTTGATGATAACGAAACAAATCGTTTGGTTATTTCAGAGCAGCTCAAGCACTGGGGAGCTAATGTTGAGCTGGCAAATAATGCCGAACATGCGCTGCTAATTTGTGAAAATAGAGTTAAAAACAATCAGGGCATGTATGACATAGCTGTATTAGACATGCAAATGCCCGGCATGGATGGCATAGAGTTATGTAAAATATTAAAAGCGCATGCAGATTACAAACATATGCCATTAGTAATGATGACCAGTATTGCAGGCTTAGAGGGGGCTCAGCGCTATTTTGATGCAGGCTTTCAGGCTTATTTTCCAAAGCCGGTAACAACCGCTGATTTAATTTCTGCGCTTTCGGTTATTACTAATAGCGAGCAGCACGAAGCACTGCCATTGGTAACATCTGGGTATATTTCATCGTTGCGCAAAGCCAAAACCATTGAGCCTGCTAAGATATTATTAGTTGAAGATAATCCAATAAACCAGCAAGTATCTACTTTAATGCTTAAAAAGCTCAATTGCGAAACAGTCTTAGCCGAAAATGGTCAACGTGCTTTAGAGGAGCTCGCAAAACATGAAGCAGGTTACTTTCAAGTTGTACTAATGGATTGCCAAATGCCGGTTATGGATGGTTATGATGCCACTATTGCAATACGTAAAGGTGAGGCTGGCGAGCAGCATAAAGCAATTAAAATTATAGCATTAACAGCCAATGCCATGGATTCAGACAAAGAGCGGTGTATTGCAGCTGGCATGAATGATTATTTAAGCAAGCCAATTGAACTTGATATTTTAAAAGATAAATTAGAGCAATATTTTTAAGGTTAAAGCAGTATGACAAACACAATCGACATTCGTGATGCGCAAGCAAGTGATGCAAAAACCATTTTGCACTTTATTAATGAGCTCGCTATTTGTCAACTACTCACCCCTAAAGGGATGAGCTTGTAAAAGCGCTTGTTGACCAGACCACTAACTGAGGATTAGAAATGTTAGTAAACGATAATTTAGATGTAGAAACCTTGGAATGCCGCCTCAGTTCCAAGCTCTTTCGTGGCACTGTAAACAGTCCTATTGAGTTAGGGGCAGTCAACCACGTTGCGAAGCTAAATTATCTGGTCGAGAGGAAGTCGAATTTGCTGTGTGCTTCAAGCACAGCCATACGCACTACTCGAAGGAGATACGCGCTATGTTAGCGTATATACTTAACAAGCACGGGAAGCCTTTGATGCCTTGCAAGGCCGCTAAAGCACGTAAGCTGCTTAAAGCTGGCGAAGCTAAGGTAGTCAAACGTACCCCGTTCACAATCAAATTATTGCATGGGTCGAGCGGCCATACTCAGCACGTAGTTGCTGGCATGGACACTGGCAGTAAACACGTTGGCTGTGCAGCTATCGCAAATGGTAAAGTGATTTATCAAAGCGAGGTGGCTTTGCGCACTGACGTATCTAAAAAGATGCAGCAACGTGCAATGTATCGAAGGACTCGCAGAAACCGTAAGCTACGCTACCGCCCTGCACGTTGGTTGAACCGTGCCTCAATGCGTAAAGAGGGGCGCTTAGCACCGTCTCTAAAAAGCAAGCTTGATTCACACTTGCGTGAGAAAAAGCAGGTTGAAGCTATCTTACCAATTTCACACTGGAAGGTTGAAACTGCTAGCTTCGACATACACAAGATAACTAACCCAATTGTGACTGGTGTCGGCTACCAGCAAGGCGCACTGCTGGGCTACTACAACGTTAAAGCCTACGTATTGCAGCGTGACAATTATAAATGTCAAAGTGGACGTAAAACGAAGCACAACGCCAAGCTGCACGTACACCACAAAGTATTTCGTTCTCAGGGCGGCACTGATGCACCCAGTAACCTAATAGCGCTATGCGAGACGTGCCATAATGATTTACATGCAGGAAAGTTTGAGCTGAAAGTGAAGCGCTCAAAGACTAAACATGCGACTGAAATAGGTATACTCAAAGCCCAGTTAAAACAGTGCTGGGATTTTGAAGAAACGTTTGGCTACGTGACCAAATTTAAGCGCGAACAAGTATTGGGCTTGCCGAAAACTCATTACTATGATGCCGTGTCAATTTGTTGTGAAGATGGCGAGCTTGTACAACAAGGCAAACATGTTTTACGTAAACGTCATGTGGCTTCTGGTGACTACCAACAGACAAAGGGTATCCGCTCCGAAAAGCGGATACCAGTCGGCAAGCTATTTGGCCTAAAAAAACACGACTTTGTACAAACACCACAAGGTACTGGTTTTGTTAAAGGCAAGCGTAGCTCAGGCTACTTTGCCCTAGAAACTATTTTAGGTGATAAGGTTCACGCTAGCGCTAATATTAAGAAAAACACGGTTCGGATTTCTGCTCGAACCACTACGTTAACTCAACTAATGGAGGCGGCAATTCCTCTCGGCACTAAAGTACCGAGTATCCTTGCCGTAAACTGATGATAATTCAAACCTTACTACCGAGTCCTATCGACGATATTATTATTCAAGGCAGCGAAAACGGCGTGAGCTATGTGGGTTTTTATCCTCCTAAAAATTACCCCATTACAGCGCTTAGCGAAGTGACTAATGCCGCTATTTTATGCGCCGCAGCGCAGCTTAATGCGTATTTTGCTAAGCAGCGCACTACCTTTACAGTACCTTTAGATACCAAAGGAACCGTGTTTCAACAAAGTGTATGGCAGGCATTACTTAACGTTCCCTATGGGGAACTTAAAACGTATGGCGATATTGCTAAGGTATTAAACAACCCCAAAGCGGTGCGCGCTGTTGGCGCTGCTAATGGCAAAAACCCAATAAGTATTATTGTACCGTGCCACCGTATTATTGGTGCAAACGCAAAATTAACAGGTTATGCGGGTGGACTTGCAAGAAAACAATGGTTATTGCAGCACGAAACCGGATGATCAGTTCTTAATGCATAAAATGCATAAACCAAATTGGTATTAACGTTCGTTTGAGGTAGCATAAGCGCACTTTTTATCTGAAGGCACAGCAATGGCGCAATTATACTTTTATTATTCTGCAATGAATGCGGGTAAATCAACCACTTTATTACAATCTGCATTTAATTACCAAGAGCGTGGTATGGAGCCGGTGATCCTCACAGCTGCAATTGATGATAGAGCGGGAGTAGGCAAGGTATCTTCGCGAATTGGGCTGCAAGCCGATGCGCATATTTTTGATGAAAACAAAGATGTGTTTGCGCTGATACAGTCACTGAATCAAGAAAAAAAACGCCATTGTGTACTAGTTGACGAATGCCAGTTTTTATCTAAAGAGCAAGTGATGCAGTTAACCGATGTGGTTGATGAACTGGGTATTCCGGTACTATGTTATGGCCTACGTAACGACTTTAGAGGTGAGCTATTTACCGGGTCGCAGTATTTACTTGCTTGGGCTGATAAGCTAGTAGAGCTTAAAACTGTGTGTCATTGTGGCCGCAAAGCCAACCACGTATTGCGTACCGATGAAAATGGCGATGCAATAGCCGATGGTAACCAAGTAGAAATAGGCGGCAACAACCGGTATGAATCGGTGTGCCGCAAACATTATAAAGCCGCGTTAAATATGGGCCGCTAATGCCTTTATAAAGGTGTCTATATCTGCTTTAGTTATGTCTAAGTGAGTTACTAACCTAAGTTGCTTACTTGGACTAAACAGTATTCCTTGCGCTTTTAAATTAGCTGCTAGCTGCTGTATATTTATATTAGGCTCGCAGCTGGCATAAACCATGTTGGTGGTGTTTTTCATGTTAACGTTAAAGCCATTAAGTGTACTTAATTGCTGCGCTAGGTAGCGCGCATTAGCATGATCATCGCTTAAGCGTTTTACATTATGCTCAAGTGCGTATTGCCCTGCTGCTGCTAACATTCCTGCTTGGCGCATACCGCCGCCAAGTACTTTTCGCCAGCGTCTTGCTTTGCTAATCAGCGCTTTTGAACCGAGCAATAACGAGCCAACCGGCGCACCTAACCCTTTAGATAAACAAATCGAAACAGAATCAAAGTGCTGAGTAATAGCAGTTATATCCACATTAAGATCGGCTGCTGCATTAAACGCGCGCGCACCATCTAGGTGTAGCGATAAGCTGTGTTGGTTTACAAACTTGCGCGCTGCAGCAAGATAGTCAAGTGCAAGTACTTTACCGCCTATGGTGTTTTCAAGGCTTAATAAGCGAGTGTTGGCAAAATGATTATCATCAGGCTTTATTGCCGCCGCTATTTTATTAAAGCAAAGTGTACCGTCTGCTTCGTTTTCAATTGGCTGGGGTTGTATTGAGCCTAAAACGGCTGCGCCGCCGCCTTCAAATTTATAGTTATGGGCGCTTTGACCGCAAATGTATTCGTCTCCGCGCTCACAATGTGCCATTAACGCCAATAAGTTAGCTTGAGTACCTGAGCTACAAAAAAGTGCCTCCGCAAATTCAAAGCGCTCACATGCATATGCTTCTAGTTGGTTAACACTTTCATCATCGCCATATACGTCATCGCCTACAGGGGCGTTATACATTATATCGCGCATAGCTTTAGAGGGTTTAGTTACCGTATCTGAGCGAAAATCTATCATAGGGTTAATCCTTACTATATTATTATTCGAGTTCTTCGCAAATTTGCTCACGCGTGGCTTTATCAAAATAACTCCAAGCAATAAAACGACTAACTTTTTGCCCTTGTGCCATATCAACTATTTTATATTGGGCTATAGGGTGTTGTTTTAATTCTTGCTCTAAAGCCGCAATATTATCTTTTTTCGACACCAAAGAGGTAAACCACATTACTTGCTCTGCAACGGCTGCACTTTCTTTAATCATATTAGAGATAAATTGCACTTCACCGCCTTCGCACCATAGCTCGTTATTTTGACCACCAAAGTTAAGTGTGCTGCTAGGTGCTTTGCCAAGGTTTTTCCATTTACGTTCGCTACCTTTAACAGCGTCTTCGCTGCTGGCATGAAACGGCGGGTTACACAGCGTTAAGTGATACAGATCTTTACTGTTTATAACTCCTTTGAATATATTTGCGGCATTTTTTTGCTGTTTTAAGGTTATTTTTAAATTATTAAATTGCGCAATTTGTTTTGCTACTTTAATGGCTGCAGGGTCAATATCGGTGCCAGTAAAATGCCAGTTATATTCATGCCCACCTGTGAGCGGGTAAACTAAATTAGCGCCGGTGCCAATATCTAATACTTTAACTTGACGGCCAGTGGGAATTTGCGTTTGGTTATCGTCGGCTAATAAGTCGGCCAAATAATGAATATAGTCTACTCGTCCCGGAATAGGTGGGCATAAGTTATGCTGTGGAATATCCCAAAAATCTACATTGTAATGGGCTTTTAAAAGGGCTTGATTAAGGGTTTTTACCGCTTTGTTATCGCTAAAATCAATACTTTTTGTACCTGCAGGTGTTGTAATAATAAAAGCAGAAAGTGCAGGATGCTGCTCAGTTAATAGGTCAAGATCGTAGCCATTTAAATGTTGATTACGAGGGTGTAGTTTTGCGCGTGAGGTGCTTGCTTTCATGATGATTATTTTTACAACAGGAATAAAAGTTAATTGTAACAAATACCGAGATAAAAACGTGATAATTTTCCCTATGGCTACGAGGTTGTTACTGGTAGGATGAGCTGTTAGCAATTAAAAAGGACTCACTGTGGCAATCACTCAGCAATCAGTATTTATAACATTAGCCGATCAGCAAACACTGCATTTACGTCGTATTAGTAGCGATAAGCCAAATGGCGCAGTGGCGTTTTTTATGCATGGCGCGGTAGAAAACGGTAAAATATTTTATACCCATAGCAACAAAGGCTTAGCGCCTTTTTTAGCCGAGCAAGGGTTTGTGTGTTATGTGGCTGATTTACGTGGTCGTGGTGAAAGTAAACCGGTTATAGACAAGCATGCTCGTTATGGTCAAACCGAAGCTATTTTAGAAGATATTCCTGCATTTATAGATAAAATAGAGCAGTTAGAGGGGAAAAAACCAGATTATTGGCTGGCTCACTCTTGGGGTGGGGTGTTAATGAATAGCGCATTTGCACGATTCCCAAATTATATTAACGACGTAAAAGCCTGTGCTTACTTTGGCACTAAGCGTTCGTTATTTAATAATCACCCTAAAAAGTTACTTCAAGCTAATTTCATTTGGTATTTTATGGCGCCGTTAATGGCTAAAAAGCATGGGTACTTACCGGCTAAACGCTTAAAGTGGGGCAGTGACGATGAAACACAAAAGTCGCATTGGCAAAGTATGCAGTGGGCTAAAAAAACACCTTGGATAGACAGTGACGATAACTTTGATTACGCTAAAGCCGTTGCACAATTAACCTTGCCGCCAACGCTGCATATTGCAGGCGCAAAAGATAAAGCCCTCGCACAACCAATAGATATTCAAAAGTTTATGGAAGAGTCGGGTCCTGGGGTACAAAAAATGCAAATTTATGGACGTCGTTATGGCCATAAAATAGATTACGACCATATTAATATGTTAACCCATCCGCATGCGCGCAATGAGCAGTTTAAAGATGTACTTAATTGGTTTGCGACTGCGCCAAAAGCTTAAGTAATGGCGTTTTGTAGCGTTGCCACTTATCAACATTGTGCAGATTAACCGGTTCACGTATAGCGTGTTTGCTGAGTGTGGTAACCGCGATTTTTTGTTTATAAAATGCCAAGCAATTTTCTTCAAACGAGCAACCTATAAACCTAAGTAGTGCAGTGAGTTGGCCTTTGGGGTCCGTTACTAATTGCTCATAACTTAGGTTATATATTTGCAGTGCCGGAAACGCCTGCCAATGCGCCATTAACTTTTCGTACAAGCTATGGTATTGCTTAAACTCGGTTAACGAGCAAAAGTAAGGCTCGTTTTCGGCAAAATAATTACTAAATACCGAAAATGCCGTGGCATTAAAATCGCGGGTTAAATTAATAAATTTTGCATTTGGAAATAGCATATAAATAAGCCCAATAGCTTGATAGTTGCTTGGCAGTTTATTAATAACAAAGGGGCGAGAAGGGCTTGCTGTTTTTAATTTTGCTATATAAAGGTCGCGGGCCTTATTAATTAACTCATGTGTTAAATGATCTAAACAGTGTGGATAGCTAAAACCGGTTTTTTGTTCTAAAAAAGCCATCACATTACTACTTATACTAATACTTTCACCCATGCTTGAGCACTGGCTATGATTTACCAACATTTGTTCAAGTAGGGTTGAGCCGCTGCGTGGCATGCCAATTATGAATAAGGGGGTAATGCCACCTTTCACACTTTTATTCGCTGAGCTTAAAAGAGCAGCTGTATTGTATTTTATTATGTCGTCGTAAAAAGCAGTAAGAACTTGGGTATCAAATTCGCTTAGTTTTCGTTGTAATTGGTTAGCTAATACAAAGTAGTTAAACGCCTGATCAGTATCCTCTAGTTTGTCGTAACTTTTTGCCAAAGCGTAATAGCACACCATTTTAAGGCGTAAATTATTAGTTTGCGTTAGCAAGTGATGCAAGTTACTGAGGTAGTTATGTTCTTTGTCAAAACGCCCCAATTGTACCAACTCTAACAAAATATACGCTGTAACAGGGTAAACGCCTAAGCTCAGTGCATGCGAAAAAGTAGTATGGGCTTTATCTAGCTCACCATACGTTAAATAGTGCTGGGCTAAATAGTAATGTGGGTCGGGGTTATTACTGGCTAAGTTTTTTGCGTACTCAAGCACTTTTAGCGCATCATTTGGTGAATTTACATTATTAAATGCATCAGCCAGTGCGTGTAGAGGTTCAAGCATATAAGGCAGGCGTTCACAGGCTTGTTGTAATAAATATACAGCATCATCATTACGCTCTAGGCGCAGTGCAATTCGGCCTAAACCAAACAGGGCTTCGCCGTTATCAGCATCGGCTTTAAGTATTGTTTTGTAGTAAAAATCAGCATCTTTAAGTTTGTTTTCTGCCAGTAACTGATTCGCTTTTTTAAGTAGCATTGTAACTTTAACATTCCTGTTGATTCTGTCTTGACTATCTATACAGCGAAAAAGGCGAAATGTCTTTCACATTTCGCCTTTACCTTATGACCAATAAGGATTAAAAAGTATAAGTTGCTTTAACGTAATAATAACCACCGTTAATACCAAATGGTGATGTTTCGTAGTATTGACCACCCCAATTATTATTAGGAATAAAGTCGCTAGCGCCACTAAAATCAAGTTTTTCAGCTTCTTGGTCAAGTAAGTTTTGTGCACCTACAGAAAAGCTCATTGATTCGTTTAAAAAATAAGTAATTTCAGCATCTAAGGTAACCGCAGCATCTGCCATTTTAGCTGTTTCGTCATAATCTACATGCACACCTTGGTATTCACCAAAGTAGTTTACGCGGGTAAACGCAGAGAAGCTTTCCCATTGTTGTGCCCAGCTTAGAGTTGCACGATGATTAGGTAAGTCATTTTCAAGACGGCTTACTTTAAACGGCCCTGTAATAATGGTTGAGCGGGTAACTTCGGTTTCATTCCAGTTGTACGCTAAGCTAAATGTTGAGCTGCCATTAAGTAACTCAGTTGAGTAGTTAGCCACTAAATCAACACCTTGTGTAGTGGTGTCAAAGTCATTAGTAAAAAAGCTTACCTGTGCTAGGTTTTGTACGTTAGGAATACCCGAGGCAGTAAGTTTGTCTTTGTCTGCTTGGCTAAGTTCAATTTTATCAGATTGGCTAATGCGCTCATCAACTTTAATATTGTAATAATCTACCGTTAAAAATAAATCGCCTAGCGTGTACACAGCGCCAAAAGTATAGCTTTGTGATTCTTCAGGCTCTAATTCTTGCCCGCCAAGTTGTATCGCAATTGGGTTAGTAGGTGGTAATAATGCAGAATCTACTAATACACCACTACTAAGGTTTGTTTGTACGTTACTCACATTAGCTTGGCCAACGGTTGGCGCCCTAAAGCCTGTGCTGATTGAACCACGAATGTTTAAATCTTCAGTTAAGTGATACTGAGCCATTAATTTGTAGTTAGTAGTTGTGCCAAAGGTATCGTAATCTTCAAAACGAACGGCTAAGCCCATTAAAAACTCTTCAGTAAAGGGCGCTTCTATATCAACATAAGCGGCGTAGTTACGACGGCTATATTCACCGGCATCAGAGGGTTTAAAACCCGGAAAGCCATTTGAGCCAATACCAAAACCTTGATCGGTAAGTGGCCCTGCAATAAACGAGGCTTCATCGCCAGAGATCACAGTAAAGGTTTCTTCATGCCATTCTAGGCCTGATGCTATGTTTACATCGTATGCTAGGCCAAAATCAAAACCTTTGGATAGATCAAAGTTAAAGTTTTTCTCTAATTGTTCGTATTTACCTGGGCTAAAGTCACGTGGGCTTTCTGGGCCTAAAGACGCATTAATCGTATCGTAAATAAAGTAGCGAGATTCGTTATAACCAACCGTGCCACTTAAATCGTAATATACATCCTTTAAAAAGCCATCAGTAAACTGACCTTTAGTACCAATAGTGAGTGACGCATCGGTAATATTGCCGCCAAAGTTTGGTGTAAAACCACCTGGCAGCATTTCATTAAATGCAAAACAATCTGGGTTATTTGCCACCCCATTAATATAATCTGGATTATCAAGCACGTTATCATCAATGGTAATAGTTGGGCAGTTGCCACTCATATCACCGGTTAAATCGCCAACGAGTAAAGTATCGCCGCCATCGTTTGAATAAGCACCGGGGCGAGTGTGAGGGTTACGGTAATAAAAACCACCTCTTACATCGCGCTCAGAGTAGTTACCAAACATGTAAAATTCTGAATTATTGGTTAGCTCTAAACCTACATTACCAAAAATTGAAATGTCGTCGTTAACCTCTGGTGCGCCCCATACTTGGGTAATAGGTGCTATGTCGGGTACGCCTGCATCATTAAGTGCTTTAGCATCAAAGCGTTGTACTGAGCGGCTGGTTGCATCTGCGGTTTTATATTGAAAGCTTAAATTTGCAAAACCATTGTCGGTAAAAGGAAGGCCAATATTGCCCGAAACTTGAGTGGTGTCGCCATCACCTTCGTAATACTCGCCCTTACGCACTTCAAGAGAGCCACCTTCAGAGGCATCTTTTAATACAAAGTTTATAACCCCTGCAATAGCGTCAGAGCCATATTGTGCAGCAGCACCGTCACGCAGTACTTCTACTTGCTTAAGGGCAATACTTGGAATAACCGAAATATCGGCACCTTGAGCACCATCGTTAATACCACCACCTAAAAAGGCGATAACAGAAGCGCGATGGCGGCGTTTACCATTTAATAAAATAAGTGTGCTGTCTGATGGTAAACCCCTAAGGTTAGCTGGGCGCACTAATGACGCTGCATCACTAATTGGCATAGAGTGTACGTTTAATGAAGGTATAGCGCCCTTTAATAGCTCTAGCATGTCGGTGTTACCTGACTTGCTTAGCTCTTCACCACCAATAATATCAATAGGAACCGGTGAGTCACCAATAGAGCGAGGTGCTGAGCGTGTACCAACAACAGCAATTTTTTCTAGATTTTTATTAACTTTGGTTGTTGTTTGCGCGTCGGCTGCAATAGCAGAGCCAGATATAAATAATCCGGCTGTAGTGGTGGCTAAGGCAAATTTAACTGCCTGGTTTAGCACATTGCTTTTTAATTTCATTCTAAATATCCCCAGTTAGAATAGTTTTGTTAATCATGTTTGTGTAACACGAGTTATTTTTGTAGCGGACTAGTCACATTTCATGGGGAGTAAGGTAATACTTGCTGACTCCTTAAAGCTTAATAAATTAAGCCCACTTCCTGTGAGTCCAGCTTATAGACTATAGAGAAAAAACAAGTAGAGAAATTAATAATTAACTATTATTTAACAATGAGGGTGTTTTGTATGAAATTGCAACAATACAGTGTGTGCTGCTTGTAATGCGCAGTTTGATTAAGGAAACGGTTAAATTAAGGGGAGTTTGAATGAGGGTTTAAGTGTTTTTGTTACTTTATTGTTATTGCGTGTTGCTCATTTTCACGCTTCCAAATAGCGAGCTGCTTTTTATATTCATCCCGTACGCATGGGCAACAACTTCCACCACCACAGCACTCGTCCGGCTTAGGTTTTTCTGGTTTTGCGACTGCAGGTAGTATATTTAATTGCATATTAAGATTTTTTAAATACTAAAAAGGCTGTAAATAATAAAGTATTGACCTTGGCATGTAAATTATTCTTTGTGAACTTGAATCCCTGTGTGAGAATACGCCAATGCGATTATATAAAGTCATACACCGCGCACCATGGCGGGTTGTTAAAATTAGTTCCAAGCGCCAGCAATTGCGTTTTCGTCGTGCTATGGTTGCGCTTAAAATTGCGCTTGCGCAAGAAAGACAAGAAACAAAAGAAATGCTTTCAATTTATAAACGCTACACACAAGGGCAAACAAATAAAGCCGAATTAAAGCGTGCAAACGAGCAATTTGTAGATATTTTAAAGGGTTTGGGTTTAGGGGTATTTGCCATATTACCGTTTGCGCCTTTAACTATTCCCTTAGTGGTTAAACTGGGCCGCTTAGTTGGCGTTGATGTTTTGCCTAGCTCCTTCAATATGAATCGTTCAGTTAAAGAGCTTGATCGTGAAATAGCTCAAGAAAATCAAAAACAAGACCCACAAAACTCATTAAAAAAGTAATCTATAATTGGCAAAATTAGCGATACCTTTTGCGTCTCCTTATTGTTATGCTTAGTGACCATTTATATTTTGTGAGTCATTTAATGAGTGCATTACTTCGTCATACTTCTTCTGGAATTCCTTTATCTTTTATCCTTAAAAACGAATTAACAGATTGGCTTACGCAGCAACCTACATTTGTACAAAACTGGTTAGCAAATAGTGGTTTTGAAAAGCATGGGCTAGCATTAGTACCAAACCCTGAAACGGGTGAGCTTAACCATGTTTATTGCATAATACGCAGCAGTGATGACTTTTGGGCTGCAGGCGACTTAGCCACCAAGTTACCGGTAGGTTGTTATCAAATTCAAGGTGAAAAACACCTAATAGAGCAGCTTGCTTTAGGCTTTGTATTGGGTGGTTATGAATTTAGTGAGTACAAAGAAAAAGTCACCGCAAAAGCGCAGTTAGGTATTGCTGACAAAACACTTTACGAGCAAATAAAACAACAAGCCGACGCAATTGGTTTAGCCCGCGATTTAGTTAATACCCCGGCTGCCGATATGATGCCGCAACATTTAGCACAAGTCATGAGTGATTTAGCCGACACCTTTGATGGAGACTTTACTCAGTGGATTGGAGATGAGCTGTTAGAGCAAAACTACCCAACAATTCATATGGTTGGTCGTGCGAGTGAAAATAAGCCGCGTTTACTCGACTTAAAATGGGGCGCAAAAGACGCACCATTAATTACTTTGGTTGGTAAAGGTGTATGTTTTGACTCAGGCGGGCTTGACTTAAAACCGAGTGCCGGTATGCGTAACATGAAAAAAGACATGGGCGGCGCAGCGCATGTTATTGCGCTTGCTCAGCTTATAATGGCTGCTAATTTACCAGTTAGATTACGCGTGTTAGTACCTGCGGTTGAAAACGCGGTTTCGCGTAACGCATTTCGCCCTGGCGATGTAGTAAAAACCCGTAAAGGCATTATGGTTGAAATTGACAATACCGATGCCGAAGGACGTTTAGTATTATGTGACGCGCTTAGCGAAGCCCAAAACGACGAGCCTGAGCTTATCATTGACTTTGCTACCTTAACAGGTGCGTGTCGAGTTGCTTTGGGCACTGAACTACCAGGGTTTTTCTGTACTGAGCGTACTATTGCTAATAGTATTATGGACGCAGGGTTGAGTGTAAGCGATCCGGTATGGCAACTGCCGTTATTTGATCAATATAAGTCATTTTTAAACAGTGATGTTGCCGATATGGCAAACTGTGCAAGCACCCCATTTGGCGGTGCAATTACCGCTGCACTGTATTTAAAAGAATTTATTGAGCCAACTACGCCTTGGGTACATTTTGATGTAATGGCATGGAACTTACGTGCTCTACCAGGTCGCCCAGTAGGCGGAGAAGCGTTAGGTATTCGTGCTGTATTTAATTACCTGCAAAACCGTTTTAACTAATAATCGAGTATTTAGTATGAGGTGTTAAACCTCATACAACTCAAGCGGTAAATTATCCGGATCGGAAAAAAAAGTAAACTTTTTGCCGGTGATTTCATCTTCTCTTATGTCCTCTACATTAACCCCTTGTGACTCTAAATACGCTTTAGCCACGTGCACATCACTTACTTTAAATGCTAAATGCCTTAACCCTTGTGCTTCAGGGTAACTTGGGCGCTCTGGTGCGCCAGTAAACGAAAATAACTCAATTTGACCGCCATCAGGCAAAGCTAAATCTAATTTATAAGAATGTCGTGCTTCCCTAAAGTGCTCATTAATAATTTTAAGCTTTAATATTTTGCTATAAAAATGCTTAGCGCGAGGGTAGTCGCTGCAAATAATAGCGGCATGATGAATGCCAAGTAGTTTCATAACGCGCTCTCTAAATTGTGTAATTAAATACAAACACTAAAAACAAAAAACGCACAATTAAGTGCGTTTCAATAAGTAGCTGCCTATTTAGGTTGGCTCTGCTTCTTTACATGCTTTTACCGCTGGAGCAACTAACTCTAAGCCGGTTTTATCGCAAGGAGGAAGTTGTGCATCACTTACACTAATAGGTGTTACACGCTCGCCCCATTTAATATAACTAGCAGCCCACGTAAGGCCAGCGCCAAAGGCTGCCGACATAATATTTGAGTGTGGTTTAATTAAACCTTGCTCCACCGCCTCGCAAAGTGCAATGGCAATTGTCGCTGCCGATGTATTACCGTACTGGCCAATATTAACCATTACTTTTTCATCTGGCACTTTTAAACGGTGCTGAATGGCCTGAATAATACGTAAGTTAGCTTGATGCGGCACTAATACGTTTATATCGTCTAGGCTTAAATTTGCTTGGGCTAGTACGTCGTCGCATGCTTCACTCATGCCTTTTACAGCGCGCTTAAATATTTCACGGCCTTCGAATAGTAAATTAGATGGGCCAATCGGCTCATATTTATTTAAGTCACTACCAAAGTTTTCGATATGTAAAATATCACGATCTGTACTGTCACAACCGGTTTTAGTCGCAAGTAAACCTGCAGGTGTATCGGCAGCTTCGAGTACTACGGCACCCGCGCCATCGCCAAATAATACCGCACTGTCACGGCGCGACCAGTTTACATACCAAGTCATGCGCTCTGCAGCAATAACCACAGCCTTTTTAATCATACCGGCTTGTATTTGCGCTGTTGCTGCTTGTAGAGCATATAAAAACCCTGAACAAGCTGCGTTAGTGTCCATAGCGGCAGCGCCTACAGCGCCAATATTCTTTTGCACTAACGACGCAGTATTTGCCACCATAGTTGATGGCGTACAGGTGGCTAAAATAACTAAATCAATATCTTTAGCGTCAATACCGGCACAAGCAATAGCATGCTTAGCCGCAACAGTAGCAAGCTCTGCAGTACTTACATGGCTAACTCTGCGAGATTTAATACCTGTTCGTGATGTTATCCACTCGTCTGTGGTATCCACTATTTTGCTAATTTCGTCGTTACTAATGCTTGCTGGTGGAATGCATTTACCCCAACCAGTGATGTGTGCGTAAGGCATAGTGTGTTCTCTTAAAAAGTGGTCTGACATGTATTACTAATGAATAAGTTATACCAAAAAATGGCTTTTAACACTAGTAAATACCCAAGGAGATAAAAAATGATAGCTTATTAAAAGGGTTTTTGTAGCGTAAATGTAGCAATTTATAGTTAATTGGGTTAAAGGTAGAGCTTAAAAGGAGCAAGTATGAAAACTACACTAATAACTACATTTACTGCAATCACTTTAGCGTTAACAACAAATATGGCATTAGCACAACAACATAAAATTATTTATGCGGGCAGTGTAATGCTAGGTACAGAGCAAACGGTTAAAACTGAGCAAACACTGGTAATAGCCGATGATAAAATTTCAGCAATTAAAAGCGGCTATGTAAGTAAAGATGCACTGGGTTTGCCCGGCGCGCAAGTAATAGACCTTAAAAATCACTTTGTAATGCCTGGGCTAATAGACATGCACGTGCATGTTACTTTTGAGCGCGATGCCAATGTTAGCAGGCATCGCTGGACTACCGAATACGAAGCAGATAACGCGCTGCGTTCAATTAAATATTTACAGCGTACTTTAAATGCAGGCTTTACCTCAGTGCGAGACTTAGGCAGTAACTATCAGGTTATTTTTCCGCTAAAGCGCGCCATTGAGCGTAATGATATTAATGGTCCGCGCATTTTTGCCGCAGGCAATACAGTATCGCCCACTGGTGGGCACGCCGATTTACATGGCTATCGTAAAGATATAAGTGACGGTGTAGGTGCATCATTAGGTATTTGTAACGGCGCAGACGATTGCCGCAGAGCCACGCGCGAAGTGATTAAAAGTGGTGCCGATGTTATAAAAATTACCGCCACCGGTGGCGTATTAAGTAATACCGCCGCAGGCGTTAATCAACAATTAAGCGACGCAGAGCTTAGTGCAATTGTAGATACCGCGCATCATTTAGGGCGTAAAGTAGCCGCTCATGCACATGGCACGCAAGGCATAAAAGCCGCGCTTAAAGCGGGTGTAAACTCAATAGAGCATGGCTCGTATTTAGATAAAGAGGCTATAGCATTGTTTAAAAAAACCGGAGCTTACTTAGTTCCTACTTTGCTGGCTGGTGCCACAGTGAGCGAAGAAGCAATTAGTAATCCAAACATGCCAATAGCTATTGCAGATAAAGTGCGCGAAGTAACACCTAAAATGCAGGCATCGTTTAAATTAGCGCTAAAAAATGAGGTAAATATTGCCTTTGGCACTGACTCAGGCGTATCGCGCCATGGCCTTAATGCTAACGAGTTTAGCTTACTGGTAAGTAATGGTATGAGTGAAGCACAGGCAATTAAATCGGCAACCGTGAGTGCAGCTAAACTGCTTGGCCAAGATACCCAATTAGGCGATTTGAGTGTGGGTAAACAAGCCGACATTATTAGTGTTAATGCCTCGCCGCTAAAAAATATTGCAGAGCTTAAAAATGTGCAGTTTGTAATGAAAGCAGGGCTAATTTATAAGCAATAGCCACACTTGCTGTTAAGGCACTGGGGTTAATATGGGCTCAATAAATATTGAGCTTAATAATTATTAACCCTAGTGCCGTGGCCTTTTAATACTTCACTTTGTACCTAGTTACAATGTCGATGAGTGATGACTAAGTATTGCATAAGTATTAAAATAGCTTTTCTTAAAATTCAATAGGTAACATGTGTTTTGTTAATTCGCACCGATCCGGCTATTAGCCGCCTTTTAATGTTACGCAGTGGTGCCATAGCTGTGCAGCTTATTGCTGTGCTTATAGTGTACTTTTTATTAGATCATCAAATAGCATTAATGCCCTTACTGTTAGTGATTGCTCTAGAAGCGGGGTTTCAGTTAATGAGTGTGCTGGCTTATCGTAATGTAAGCCAAGCAAAACCGCTGGGCATGCTGATGCAATTAACCGCCGACGTATTGTTTTTAACTATTTTGTTATCACTCAGTGGTGGCGCAACCAATGCATTTGTGTCGTTATTATTGCTGCCAATAATGATTGCAGCGGTAACGCTAAGTGGCAAAGGGCTTGCTTATATCGCGGTATTAGCCATTGCGGCGTATAGTGTATTACTGATAAAAATGCCCGAACATAACATGCACCAAATGAACATGAGCGGCCATTTTATTAGCATGTGGATTAACTTTGTTTTGAGTGCCAGTGTAATAGCGTTAGTGATTGGTGCAATGAACCGCGCCTTAAAAGAGCGCGAACGCACTATTGCTCAAGTGCGCGAACAACAATTACGCAGTGAACAGTTAGTAACGCTGGATGGCGCAGCAGCGCAAATAACGCATCAGCTTGCTACACCAATTGCTAACTTACAGTTACTATTTGAAGAGTTATTAGAGGAACATCCAAATAACCTTGTAGTGCAACAAATGCAAACTCCACTACAACAATGCGCTACACAATTAGATAGTTTTAGAAAGCTCTCAGCTGCGCTGCGCCTTAATAACACCCAACAACACATTACAACGGCGCAATTACAACAGCAAATTACCGATACGCTATTGCTGCAATATCCCGATCAACAAATAAAGTGGATTATAAAAAACCAAACGGGTGGCATTAATACCGCCATATTAAACAGTGATGCTATGTTGCTACCTGCTATTTTAAATTTACTCCAAAATGCAGCCACCGCTAATCAGCAGCAAGGTCAAAATGTGCTTGAGCTTACTTGGCTGCAAGAGGAGCATTGCGGCGAATATGTTTACTTGCTTATTCGCGATTTTGGGAATGGCTTTTCAGCAACCCAGCTCAGCAATTTAGGTGGGCAATTAATGCCTAGCGACCATGGTATGGGGCTGGCTGTGCTGCTTTCTAATGTGACCTTTGAGCGTTTAAATGGCTCGCTAACTTTATATAATCACCCCCAGTGTGGTGCAATTGCCAAAGTTAAATTAGCAACTGTTTTTAGCGAGCAAAGTGAATGAAAATATTAATTATTGAAGACGATATAAACCTTGCTAGTACCTTGGCAAGGCGGCTAACTAAATACGGTTTTAACTGCGAAATAGCGCATAACCAAAGTGAGGCACTCCTTAGTGCAAGGCGGTTTTTGCCCGCTACTATTTTGTTAGATATGAAGTTAGGTAACGACAATGGCTTAGCGTTAATAAAACCACTGCGCAGCTTGCTCACACACGCGCATATTGTATTACTCACGGGCTTTGCCAGTATTGCCACCGCAGTTGAAGCAATGCGCTTAGGAGCCAACGATTACCTTACCAAACCTGTTGATATGGCAACCTTACTAAAAGCACTTAACCAAGAGCGCGATACAGCAATAACCTTAGATGTTGCAACCACAGTTATGTCGCCAGAGCGTTTAGAGTGGGAGCATATTCAGCAAGTGCTACACAGTAATAATGGTAATGTGTCGAGCACCGCAAGGCAGCTCAATATGCATAGACGTACATTACAGCGCAAATTACAAAAAAAGCCAGTACAGCACTAATAACGCTAGTGATTAAATATAATTTTAGGCTAAAGCGATGCTGGTTTTTTTTCAGCGCACTCAACACATTAATGAAGCACTATAGTAGCTGCCTGATTTAACTAGCTGTGCTAAAATCGCGGCGTTTAAATTTAACCGATATTACAAGGCTTTCACATGGCAAATACAGCGCACGCACTGCATATACTGGTAAAACATAAAGAAATTGCAGAAGATATTATTACGCAATTAGGTAAAGGTGCAAAATTTCAAACCTTAGCTAAAAAGTATTCGTCGTGTCCGTCGGGTAAAAAAGGTGGCGATTTAGGTGAATTTAGACGTGGACAAATGGTGCCACAGTTCGACAAAACTGCGTTTAATGGCGCTATTTTAGAGCCGCATTTAGTTAAAACTAAATTTGGCTGGCATGTGATCAAAGTGCTTTACCGTACTTAATATTCTTTAAGTGCATGTATTAAGTGCAGTTTAACAGGCT
>NZ_JACJDO010000043.1:20708-29742 GCF_014163535.1 Pseudoalteromonas sp. SR45-4 | reverse complement strand
TGAAAGTCTTCGAGCTATCGAAGTTTGCTGTTGGATCTGAGAAAAAAAGAAGCAGCCTAGCATTCATAAGCTAGACTGTAGAAGCCCATTGATCGACACGTAGTGGCGTCGGTGGGTAGTTCACTGTAATGATAATGTGGACGCTGGATAAATTTGTGAATCCGGCACATAGCGCCGGTATTTTTGAAAAGTTTTATGGCATTAGTGGGTCAACAGATATAGTGGCGTATGTGTTAGGTGCGCTGCAATTAGTTTTAGTCTTAGCATTTTTGGCGGGTATTAAAAAGCGACTTACTTACGGAATCATTTTTGTAATGCATGGCTTGTCTACACTTTCATCGTACAACCAGTACATAGATGGCTTTAACAACTTATTATTCTTTACTGCATGGCCAATGTGGGCTGCGTGTTTTGCGTTGTATTTACTGCGCGACCAAGACGTAAAATTTACTATAAAGTAATACATAAAAAATTGGTTATAAGCCGCTTGGCTTATAACCAAATAGTACACAAGGGAGTGTATCAAAGTTAAAGTTATAGCGTATAAAGTAGTTACTGCATGCAGTTAGTGCATTGCATCGTTGTAGTGCTCAGCTAAGCTTTCTTTTTGCCCTTCGGTTAGTGCTTTGCCGGCTAGTTGAAATACTTCGTGCTCTTCTTCATCTAAGTGATGATGCACTAAATGATGGAGTTTTTTAGCAGCAACCAACCACGCTGGTGAACTCCTATCGGTTTCTTCAAGTTGTTCAATTAATTCATCAATATCATGATGTTCTGCCACACTATGGCGGGCTTTTTCATGGGTTAGATCTTCAAACATCAGTGGGTTATAAAAATAACGCTCTTCAAACTTTGCATGTTGTTTTAGCTGTGTTTTTAGTTCAAGCATTAACTTTTGACGCTCATCTGTATCACCATGAGTTTGAATAAGCGCATCTACTAACTTACGCTGTATGTCATGATCGGCGCGTAGTGCTTCAAAAATATTCATTTTATTTCCTACTTTACTCATTGTTTAAATAATATGAAGCAAATATAAGGCCATTTTTAATACACTGTAATACAAGGGGTTTTGTTTTTATTACAAAGAGATTATTTGAGAGGTGTGTAAAAATTACTATGCACTGTATAAAGCTAACAACAAAAAGGGCTAATATTGCTACTAGCCCTGTAATAAAATAACTTACTTATTCATAACCGTATTTAGCTAGCTATTTATTTGCGTCTTTTATTGCTTTAAGTTTAGCTGCGTGGTCAATTTCAAACGCGGGCATGTCTTTATTGCCATCGATCAGGTAGTTATCCATCCAACGCATTAAACGTAAGCTGTAGTCGTACTGAGCTGCTACTTTACGGTTACCGTGGCCCTCGCCAGGGTAGTAAACTAAACGCACGTCTTTACCTTGCACTTTCATGTAGCGGTATAGCTCCATTGATTGCGCTGGGTGTACACGAGGATCGTCTTTACCGTGCATAATTAATAACGGTGTTTTAGATTGTCCAGCCCAATAAATAGGGCTGCGCTCTAAGTACCATTGCCATTTATCCCAAGGGTATGAACGAGCATGTACTAGGTTCATTTCGTTAGATATATCGGTAGTACCAAACTTAGATAATTGATTAGATACGCCAACAAACATTACGCTGGCAGCAAAGTGCTCAGTTAATTTTGTTGCGCCCCACGCAGAAGCATAACCGCCGTATGAGCCACCAGTAATACCAACACGTTTAGTGTCTACTAAACCCATATCAACAAGGTGGTTTTTAAAATCTACTAAGTCATCAAACTCTTTGCCTGCGTAGTCATTTTGGCCAAGTTTAGAGTAATCAACCCCTTTACCCGTTGAGCCACGATAATTTGGATAAAATACAGCGTAACCACGAGCTGCCCCCATTTGACCAGGACGTGAGTAGTTAGTTAACCAACCGTCTTTGTCATGGCTTTCAGGGCCGCCATGTACCGACATGATTAATGGGTAACGTGTCCCTTTTTTATAATCAAGCGGATACACAAGTACACCATCAATTTCTACGCCGTCACGGGCTTTTAAATTAATTGTTTGTTGCTTGGCAAAGCGCTTGTCGTTTAGCCACGTGTTTGAATCGGTTAAACGCTCTGCTTTTTTGCTACGAACAATAAACACTTCGTTAGGATGTTTTGCGGTATTGGCGCGCAGCGCTAAGGTTTTATCTGAAGCAGAGATACTTAGGCTTGAGGCAATAAATTGACCTTCTTTAACTATTTTTTTGTATTTATTGCTGCCGGTTTTAATGCTGCCGACAAAGCTTTGGGTGCCTACATTGGCAATAAAGTTTAAGGTATTGCGTTTATTCTGCCATTCAATATCGGCTACGTGGCCGCTAAAGTTGGGTAACCACTCATCTACTTTACCGCTTTTTGTATCGGCTAAAAATAAGCGACCAGTAGCAGGATCGTGTTTATCTTGTGCGCCTAAAATTGCGATATAACGACCATCATGAGAAAGCTCTGCTGTACCAAGTTTACCCTCTGTGGCAAACGACATAGTTACTTGATTACTTGCTATATCAAACAAGTGCCATTGTGATTTTGTGTACTTATCATCAATTAACGCAGTAGGCTGAGTTTTAACCAGTAGCTTTTTGCCATCGGCAGCCCAGTTAACATCACTAACATAGTTAGCTACATTGAGCGCGGCAGGTGAAAGTGGCTTATCGGTTTGTTTTAAATCAGCAATAAACAGCTGTTTGTTTTTTAAACCTTGTTCGTATACCTCTGCCATAAAGCCTAATTTTTTAAGCTCTTTATCAGATTTATCAGCTGCTGGCATTGCCAAAATAGCGAGGTGTTTATTGTCAGGGCTTAGTGCGTAGCTTGAAATAGAGGTATCTTTTAATGACAGTACTTTATGTGCTTGGCCGCCATCAACCGGAATTTGATAAAGCGCGGTAAATTTGTCATCTTTTAATTTTGCTAAAAAGTAGATGGTTTTACTGTTGTTAGACCATTGAATGCTGCTAATACTAACCGAACCGGTAATAAAAGGGCGCTCTACACCTTTGTCGTTAACCACATACAGCTCACGGTAGTTAGTGCCATTTTCATCAACATACAGCTCACGCGGCACCGAACGAGTAAAAGCGACGTTATCGCCATCTGGACTAATACTGGTTTGAATAACTGATTGAATTTTTGGGATATCTTCAACCGTTAATACTGTTGAAGCACTTACCAATGAGCTAGATAATCCCATTGCAAGCACTAAGCTAAGTTTTAACATTAAACTTTCCTTTATATACACGTTAACTTGGCAGTATATCAAGGCTGATGTAATAGGCTAAAAAATGCGATTAACACACTGTTTATAAAGGTTAATGGATAAAGCGGTGATAAAAGTAATGACGCCAACTTTTATCACAAATGTTGGCGTATATTTTAATTAATGGATAGGTGAGAAAAGCGCGTTACAAACTCTTTTTAGGTGGTAGTGCTACGTTGGCAAAAATTAACCCAGCTACTAGCGACATAAAAATTAAAAACGTTTGCTGGCCTATATGTTCTGCATAAACAAAGTCTTGACCTTCAATAAGCGAATTTAAGCCAATATAGGTTTTGCTACCCGGTACTAATACAATTAAGCCTTGCATAGCAACAATAGAAGCGGGGGCGTTGGCCACGCGATTAAATAAGTTGCTAAATATGCCAACGGCTAATGCGCCAACAAAGGTCCCTAAGGTGTAATCGAGATACATAGCCGAGCCAATACTGGTGCCATAAGCAATAAAGCCAGATGCGATAGACCACACGGCATGTTTAAGCTTGGTTCTAAATATGACTATTAGGCTGCTACACAGCAAAAATATAGCAAGCCAAGGCGTCCACGCTGGCAGTGGCGCAGGTTGCACAAAGTCGGCCTGTCCAAATAATGCAAAACCAATACCTATGCCAATAAAACCACCAAAGTAGAGTTTAAACAGCAACATGAATGAGTCCATCACCCGTGCTGTACCCGACACTAAGTGCCTTGCTGCAAGTTCTGCTAATCCTAGGGCTAATGCTAAACCCGGAATAAATACAATGATGGACGACAGTACCACTAAACGTATATTGATCTCTGGGGCAAAATAAACACTAATAGCACAGGCAACGATTGACGATACAATTGCTACCAAAGGCTCAAGCATGTGGGCGACACGTTTTGAGCGCCCCGACCAAAGCACAAACAAGTATACAAGAGATGAGAGTAACGCAGACCAAGCTACATCAAACCAGCTGGTGCCCATTAACATAGCAAACGCACCACCAGATGTGGCAAACGCAATGCCTGTAGTGAGTTTATTGTAAGAGTTAGGAGCAACAAAAATAATGTCTAGCTGTTCGTCCACTTCGTGCAAGGTTAACTTGCCATCAAGCATTTGATTAACTAAGTCGTCGGTGTCGGCAAGTGAGCCTAGGTCGTGATCGCCAGGATCTACCCGTGCAACATGGGTATACTCGTCTTCGTGGCCGTCGGTCCAAATAACAAAGGTAACAGAGGTAGGCGACATAACAAACGACGATTTAAGGTCTAAGTAGGTCGCAACTTCCATTAAATGCGCTTCTAAGCGGTATGCGGGCGTACCATATTTGTGCAGCATTTTACCTAATTTAACGATAAATTTGCGTTTTTCTGTAAAGGTTGCGTTTTTCAAATGCTTTTAAGCCAACGGTTAAATAACTAAGCTAAAAATATAGACAAAAAATACTAATCTGCCATAAAAAGTGCTAATTCAGAGTTCATCCAGTGGCTTTTGATTCAAGTGGGCAACATGTAGGAAGGGTGGTTCCCTTTCAAAAGTTGCCAACGAAGAAGAAATGTCACTGGTGAGCTCCCTTGGGCGAGTTTTAAATGAGCTTATACTGCGTTCCTCGAACTCAAAATAGAACCACTATTTTATCATTCAAGCGCCTTGTCTAGGCTCATTTTAATTCTCGCTGAATTGTACCGTTTAAGGTAGATTGGTATTAAAAATTTGCCCACGTTTAATGGGCGCGATTTTAAACACTAATTGGTGTGTGTCTAGTCATTTTTAATCTAATTTTTTATTTTTTTCAGCTATCCATTGCGACATGTATTGTGTGCTGCGCATTGTATGATATTTGAGCATTTGGCCTGTAAAGTTTTTTTCGCGATGGGCATTTAAATCGCTACTTATTGAATCGACTTTTTGAATTAACGCAGCGCTTAATTGGGCTTTGTCATACAGCGTATTAAGTAGTGTATTGCCATCTTGTTGTGCTTGTTCAAATTCACTTTGATTGTTGTACATTTCAACGGCTGCATTTGCAAAATCTTCGGCGGTGTTTGCTATTTTTCCAGGCCAAGATAACTCATTATGCATACCTTCACTGCCAATATTAGTGGTAACACTTGGGGTTTGCATAATCATGGCTTCAAGTAATTTACCTTTAATACCTGCGCCAAAACGCAGTGGTGCTAAACATACTCGTGCGCTTTGCATTACCTCAAACGCATTATCGGCCCAGCCTTTAATTAAAAACCCCGATTTAGGGTTGTTAAGTGCAGTTGCTTTTGGCGGCGGGTACGATCCATAAATATGCAGCTCAGCTTTAGGCAGTTGCTTGCGAATAAGTGGCCAAATTTGTTGTAAATAAAGCACAGCATCCCAGTTTGGCGCGTGCCTAAAATTACCTATGGTCATAAAGTGTTGGCGCTGCTCAAAGGTTTTAGTGCTGGTGGGCAATGTGTTTAAATCGACCATAAAAGGTAAATGGTGTAATAAGCTAGGCTCTATTTTAAATACATCATTAAGTAAGCTCATTTCATAGCTAGAAATAATAAGGCTTAAATCGCAACGTAAGATGGCTGCAATTTCGCGTTTTGCTATGTCTGAGTGCAAGTCGTTAGTGGTAAATTCTCGCTCGCCTTTGTGGGCTTCGTGGCGCGCATTACGCAAACATTGTAGATCTTCGGTATCTAAAATTTTCAGCGCATTCGGGCAATGCTTATCAACGCGCCAACCAAACTGCTCTTCCATCATAAAACGATCAAACATAACGATATCGGGAGCATATGCTTTAACGTAATCGTCAAAACTTTCGCAGTTAAGCGCAATGCTCTGGCTACTAATACCAAAGTCGTCAAGGTTGACCATGTGCTCGGTGCGCAGTGCCGGCGTTGCAAACTCTACTTGCCAGTTTTGGGCTCTAAAGGCATTTAATAACGACATCATGTGCGTGCCTGCAGCAGATGAGTTGGGCTCTGGCCATACGTAGCCAATTACCAGCACTTTTTTCATTGGCTAGGATCTCTTATTAGTAAGTTTAAATTTACCCATATAGAAACAGGTAAGCTTATTTTTGTGATGGTTATTACAATATTAACGGTAGTAGCACAGTAAATTTAGCGCACTAGTTCTACACAAGTTCAATGCTTATAAAGTCATTTTTTATTAATGGGTAATATTAAAAAATATGACAGCATTTACTTTATTCATCAGCATTGTTTTTTAGGTGTACAGCACTTTATAAATAGCGCTGTAGTGTAGCTTAAGTTAGGGTGGCGATAAATCATTTACGCTATTTTGTATAACCTTAATGCTTTATGAATGCGGCAAAACATGTTTAGATAGCTTTATTAAACTAAATAATTACTAAAGGACAAAACATGAACGCTTTTAGGCTGTTAGTTGCCTTTATTGGCTGTATTGCATTACTGCCAATGAGCTATGCAGAGCAAGGATATCAAACGCCATCGGCTGAACTTGCTGCATTAGTAGATGCTAAGTTATCGCCCACCAGTAGTTTGTCAGACGATGGCCAATGGCTGGCATTGTTTGAGCGCAAACGTGTTGTGTCGCTAGATGAGTTGGCAAAAGAGGAGCTTAAACTGGCGGGCATTAAACTCAACCCGGCAAACTTTTCACGCTCACGCGTAAGTGCAAAATACAGTGCGGTGCAAATTAAACACGTACAAAGTGGTACGGTTATTAATATTAATAACTTGCCACAAGGTATTATTCGCGCGCCAAAGTGGTCATCAAATAGTGAGTACTTAGCCTTCGTGGTTGAGCAAAAAAATGATGCGCGTTTATGGTTATACAATGTAAAAACAAAACAAGCTAATGAGCTAAACTCAATTGCGCTAAACTCTGTCCTTACTGCATCCCCTTATGAATGGCTACCCGATAGCAGTGCCTTGGTTGCAAATTTAGCTGTTAATTTAGGAAAAGCCAGATTACAAAATGATAGCCAAAGTACGATGCCTGTTATTCAGCAAAGTAGCGGCGAAAAAGCCCCTGCACGTACTTATCAAAACTTATTAACCGGTCCGTTTGATGAGGCGCAGTTTAAGTTTTATGGCCAAGGGCAACTCGCCTATATAACGCTTGATGGTCATGCGCAACCGATTGGCCGCCCTGCGTTGCTTAAGTCATTTTCAGTATCACCCGACTCAACCAATATATTAGTGGCAAGCATAAACGAGCCATTTTCGTATCAAGTTCCATACAACCGCTTTGCTACAACATGGCAAATATGGGGAATGCGTGGTTTTTCACTAGTTGAGCTGGCAAAACAACCATTAGCCGATAATATTCCACAAGGCTACGACAGTGTACGTACTGGCAGACGTGACTTTGAGTGGCGAGGCGATCAAGGTGCAGAGGTTATTTGGGCTGAAGCGCAAGATGCCGGTGATATGAAAACCGATGTTGAATATCACGACTTTATTTACAGCTTACGTGCACCGTTTAAGCGCGAGCCTAAACTGTTTGCTAAAGTAGAGCGTCGTTATTCGGGTATAGAATGGGGTAACGATAATATTGCTATGCTCAGCGATTGGCGCTTTAGTGACCGCCAAGTGCGTACTTATATTATTGCCCCACGTGATGCTGATAAAAACCGCATATTATTTTCAGAGCGTAGTTACAACGATGCCTACAAAGACCCTGGTAGAGCACTATATGAGCGCAATGATTTAGGCAGCAAGGTAATAAAAGTGGTTGGCGGACGCTATCTGTTTTTACGCGGTAATGGCGCATCAGAGCAAGGTAATGTGCCGTTTTTAGACCAATACGATGTAAAAACTCATAGCAGCAAACGTTTGTGGCAATCAGCGGCACCTTATTATGAGCGTGTTCGTGCGTTACTTGATGACGAAGGTAAGCGTTTTATTACTATTAGAGAGTCTAAAACAGAGCAACCTAACTTTTTTATTCGTGATTTAAATAAACAAAATTTAACTCAAATTACTAATTTTGAGCACCCTTACCCTGCATTTAAAGGCGTAACAAAAGAGCAATTACGTTATACCCGAGATGACGGTGTTGAGCTTTCAGGCACACTTTATTTACCACCAGGTTATGATAAATCTCAAGGCCCATTACCTGTATTAATGTGGGCATACCCGCTTGAATATAAAGATAAAGCAGTCGCTTCTCAAGTGCGTGAATCGCCTTATGAGTTTACCTCTATTGGTTACTGGGGCCCGATGCCTTACTTAGCTAAAGGTATTGCGGTGTTTGACGATCCTAAAATGCCTATTGTAGGTATTGAGGGCAGTGAACCAAATGATAACTTTAGAAAGCAACTAGTGGCCAGCGCACAAGCTGCCGTAGATGTATTGGTTAAAAAAGGCATTGCTGATAAAAACAATATTGCCATAGCAGGGCATTCATATGGCGCATTTATGGTGGCTAATTTATTAGCGCATAGTGACTTGTTTAAAACCGGTATTGCCCGCAGTGGCGCGTATAATCGCACCTTAACGCCGTTTGGCTTTCAAGGCGAAGAGCGCGACTTTTGGCAAGCCCAAGATGTGTACGCAAACATGTCGCCATTTTTTCATGCCGAAAAAATTAACGAGCCAATGTTGATGATTCACGGGCAAGAAGATCCGAATTCTGGCACCTTTCCCATGCAAAGTGAGCGTATGTACGCCGCATTAAAAGGCTTAGGTAAAGAAGTGCGCTTAGTTATGCTACCCCATGAAGCACATGGCTATCGTGCTCGTAAAAGTTTACTGCATGTATTGTGGGAGCAAGAACAGTGGTT
>NZ_JACJDO010000043.1:0-20608 GCF_014163535.1 Pseudoalteromonas sp. SR45-4 | reverse complement strand
TAAAGAAGTGCGCTTAGTTATGCTACCCCATGAAGCACATGGCTATCGTGCTCGTAAAAGTTTACTGCATGTATTGTGGGAGCAAGAACAGTGGTTAGATAAGTACTTACTTAATGACTCTGCCGAGCCGGTAAAGGTAACGACTGAGCTAGTGGCTGAGCCAACACCGAGCCAATAGTAAAGTACGAGTTTATGCCGTGAGAGCAAGAAGATCCCCCCTTAATTTCACGGAACCTTCCCAATGCAAAGTGAGCGTATGTACGCCGCATTAAAAGGCTTAGGTAAAGAAGTGCGCTTAGTTATGCTACCCCATGAAGCACATGGCTATCGTGCTCGTAAAAGTTTACTGCATGTGTTGTGGGAACAAGAGCAGTGGTTAGATAAGTACTTACTTAATGACTCTGCCGAGCCGGTAAAGGTAATAACTGAGCAAGTGGCAGAGCCAACACCGAGCCAGTAGTAAAGTACGAGTTTATGCTGTGAGAGCAAGAAGATCCACTCTAAATCTCACAGCATCTTCCCAATGCAAAGTGAGCGTATGTACGCCGCACTTTAGAGCAACAAAATGTATTTTTGCACTTTATCATCTCAGACTTTTGCCATATATGAGTGTATAAAATTTCCAAATTCAGACGCTTTTTGTTTTTCATAATAAAGGATAAATAACGCGAAAGCCTTGCTGTTCAGAGCTTTCAAGTGGGAAGATGTTTTACTAATAGGTAAAATTTATTTTGGGCTGATACTTTGTTTAAGGGGGAGGTAACCTTACCAAAAATTGGCTCAAGGTGAGCGAGTACAAATGGTCATATTACATATCATTTATCTTTCACCTTAGCTCTTTTTCCTTTACCCTTTCGCCTAGAACCTATTACAACTTTGTCTTTAACCCATTACGAGTTTTAAATGATTGATATAACAGTACTCGCGGTATTTATTCCCACCTTCTTTTTTGTTTCGATCACTCCAGGTATGTGTATGACATTAGCCATGACGCTAGGCATGAGTATTGGCGTGCGGCGCACTTTATGGATGATGCTTGGCGAGCTACTCGGCGTTGCTAGTGTTGCCGTTGCTGCAGTGCTAGGCGTGGCGAGTATTATGCTTTATTATCCAGAGGCGTTTGCTATTTTAAAGTGGGTAGGCGGTGCATACTTAATTTACATTGGTATAAATATGTGGCGATCTAAAGGAAAAATGTCGGTAAATACCAGCAATGCCACAGCTGTAAGTCGCCAGTCACTGTTTACGCAAGGCTTTGTAACTGCAATTGCCAATCCAAAAGGCTGGGCGTTTATGATCTCATTACTACCACCATTTATCAGCATTGAACATGACGTAGCCCCGCAACTATTAGTGTTGTTAAGTGTAATAATGGTTACCGAATTTTTAAGTATGTTGGCTTATGCAACAGGTGGAAAAAGCTTACGATTATTTTTAACACGCGGTAATAACATCCAGTGGATGAATCGCATTGCGGGCAGTTTAATGGTCGCCGTTGGTGTATGGCTGGCTTTAGGGTAGTGCTGACATACTGTAGAGTAACTTTACTCTACAGTATTCATTTTAATATGGAGTTAGTTTGCTAAGTTATTTAACTCTTCAGTGGTTTGTTGCAATCTAAATTCACGGTAAAGCATATCTTCATCATTAGGGCTCAGATTTTTGCCTGACTTTTCAATCAACTTATCGAAAATAGGCTTAGTATTTTCCATAATAACTAATGCACATAGTTGCTTTTGGTTATTTATTTGAGCAAAGCTGACTTCTTTTGCAATACTACCAACAAGGCTTTCTTCGGCTGTTTGGCGGCTTACTTGTGTAAAAGAACTTTGTGTTTGTACAGAATCTTGCTGCTGCATTTGCTTATTTATTAAGGTATCAAGAACTTGAGCTTTGCTATTAATTTGTGTTGCTAAATCAGCGCGTGCGCTAGCTACGGCCTGTGCTCTACTTGCTGCCATATTACCACTCCAAGGTACACAGCTAGATGAGGCTAACCCTCCTTCAGGTGCGCTTGGCATTAAAACCCAGCTTGGTACAGTATCAGCATTACTAAAGGGGGTTGATTGTGGCTGTTGAGTTGATCCACATGCGCTTAAAAAGAAAATAGTGGCTATTGGTAAAAGTTTATTTTTCATGTTTGATTTCCTTATTATTAAGGTTCCATTGATTAATATTTGCTTGGTACTGCTGTTCAAGCTTGTTTACTTTCTTAAGGTATTTTTTTGTTTCATCATAGGGTAAGTTTGCAATTAAGTGACTGTAAACACTTTCACTATCTAGGTCGTTTATAATAGAAATAGCACGATTAATATTTCGGCTTTTATCAGTATTAAACGCTTTAGCTACATTTCCTGCACCAGTATTGTAAGCTGCAATTGCGCAATATTTACGACTTATTGGATCTTTTATTTTCCGTAAATAACTTTTGTCTAAAATAGAAATGTAAGCAGATCCATAAGTGATATTGGTATCAGGATCAAAAAGCTCTTCTGGTGTTGGCGCTATATCTTTTTTAAAGTGTTTTCTTGCTACATCTAAACCTGCTGAATTAGGTACAATTTGCATTAGCCCAAATGCGGGAATATGCGACTTAGCATTTGGATTAAAAGATGACTCAGCATGCGAAATTGCTAATAACAGAGGTAGTTGTTGTTGCTCGTATTGTAAGTAAAAGTTTAAGTAAGGACTCACTTTTTTATGTAAATATTCGTCAGGGAGTGAAAAAGTACGAGAAGTAATATTTTTATAGGTCACATCATTATCTTTGGTGCTGAGTGATGTGTTTAATTTATCAATACGCTGCTGTTTTTCTATGACTAATTGCTGTTTACTTTGTATTGCTTGTTGAGGCTTTAATTGAGTGTTTTTATCAACACTGCTTAGCGACTGTTCATACTGTGTAGTGATTTCTTGTGCTAGCGTTTCTTGGTTCTGCTTTAACTCTTTTTGACTTTTAATTTCACTTTTTGAAATTGCTAAGCTATTTTCTAATTCTTGTTTAGTTGGGCTTATTAATTCTAAAGACGAGGCTAGATTTTTATCAGTTATTAATGTCTCAGCTGCTTGTCCAAGCGTACTGTGAGAATCTAATGTTTCTACAGTAACCGTCATGCTTTGTTCGTCAATAATTATGCGACTTTTTAGGTCTGCACTGTAAACGACCTGCTTTAATGTGCTGCTTTGGATGGGCACAGACCAATGCTTAAGTAATGAATCTCTAAAAGAGTCGTAATCAGCTAAATAAGCTTCTCTAAAATTTGCGTAATCTTGTTTATATTGCTTGCTGAAACTGGTTGCTTCTAAAAGTTGCTGCTTTTTAAACTCAGTAAAAGTGTTCGCACTTATATTTGTTACTGTAAAAGTACAAAGTAGTGGTAAAAACAATGAAAAATGTCGCATTTTGTTCCTTAAAAATAAACGTTAAATTCATATTTAGTAAGTAGTGAATCAGCAATATATTCGCTTGGTAATTCTGAGATTGCGTAAAAAGTTGCTTTATTGGTTGCTAATTTTTTGGTGATAGGTGAAGTAAGCGTTTGCTCGTCACTCATCAAAGTTACTTCATCTAATTTGAATAGATCCTCAGCAACATTTCCCTTTAGCTCAGTATAATCACTAAAGCCACTCGTTAAGTTAAGAAACATACCTTGGGCATTGAGTTGTTTTACTTGCATGTAGTATTTAATGTTATTACTGTCATAAAAAAATTCATTACTATCAGGCACTATTTGTTCAAGACTGTGCTCTTTTAATTTAAAGTTACTAAACGGTACCTTAGGTGAGAAATCGTCAACTAAGCTTTTGTCATAGGACAGGCTATGGACAACAATAGCTACTATGCGAGTTTCTTTATTGATTAAAGTTAGGAGGTATTTATCTTCTTTATAATAACGATATTCGTAACGTTCATCAATTTTTGAAGTTTTAATGACTTGCGGTATACCTATTTGTTTTTGCGCATATGGAAGGTAGTTACCTATGTCTAACTTTGAAATCTTTTTTTCTTCAATTTTATTTGTAAAGTTAGTAATAAATCCATTATATGCTTCTATTGATAGAGCTTTAGTATCTGCCCAGTTACCTAAGCCCATAAGCGCCACCATTAACAAAATAAAATATTCTTTAAGTTTTTTTATAGTTGTTTTTTTTTCTTCAGTAACTTGTTCTGTAGGTGTGCTGTTATTTTCCACGGGCATTTCATTCCTTAAAATATGCGCTAATTAACGGGAGTATCTTTTAGTTTAATAATATCTTCAATTAATAGTGATATGCTGTCTTCATTTGCGATTAGTAGTAATTGCTGCGTTGATCTTTTAGAAAAGCTAATACCTTTACCTTGATAATGATCCTGCCAAAGACGCTTGTTAGTGTGAGTAATTATTTCTAACTGTAACCTAGTAAAAACTTTATTTTGACTACTCTTAACGATTGAGTTTTTTACATGGTAATAAACGTCGCAGGCTGAGTCTGTGATATTAAAGCCATTTTGAATAAACTTAGCGGTTAATAAGCTTTTAACTTCATCTGCTTGCGAGCCAGTACTTTTTATGCAGTTATTCTTAGCGGACAGTTTTGACTGTGCCTCTTGCTTTTTTTGTGCTTGCGCTTTTTGTATATCTGTATGGTTTATTGTTACTCCTGCATAAACCACGCAGTTATTTTTATCTACCCATCGTTCGAATATTTTAGCGTTTTTTAGCAGCTGGTCGCTTGTTATTTTAGCTGTAGAATTAAACTGTAAGTTACTTATGGAATTAGAAGAGAAGAGTTTATTTTCCTCTTTAATTTCTATTTCAGTTTTAAGAAGCTTTGTGAGTGCTTTTCGAGCTTCAAGTGCAGAACGGCGTTCGTCAATTGACTTTAGTCCAGAGCATTGAGAAGAGCCGGAGCTAACATAGAGGGTGTCGGTTACTTTATCTATGCCTATCCAATCAGGGGTTTGAGCTTGTGTTGGGTAGTAATGGGCACAGCTGCAATTAGAGTGTGTTTGTGCCTCTACTGTGAAAGAAAATAAAAGCATAGATATAAAAAGAAGTAATTTCTTATTCATGTTTCAACCAAATAGCCCAGCATTTGCTGGGCAAAGTTTGTTTTATAAACGATTGTGGTTATTATTTTGAGCTAGTTTAGCATTATGTTTGTTACGATCTAACAAACGCTGCTCACCTTCAATAATATACTTTAGCTCATCAACATCCATAGTTAGATTATGAGACTTTTGATAATATGCAAGGGCTAGCTCTAGGTCCGCTGCTCTTTCTGCACAAACAGCATTATTATAATTAATTGCTAGTGATTCAGAATAAATACTTTGAGCTCTACTAAACATCTTACAGGCGTTATCTGGCATATCTTTTTCAGCAAACTCTATTCCCATATCCAGCATTTTTTCAGCATCGTCGGACATGTCAGAATCATCCGATTCCATTAATTCAACTAATTTTGTAACGCTATGCGGGGCAACATCTTGAATTAGTTCTTCTGATATCTGAGAAACTGCTTGCCCTAATAGCGCACTATCAGAATTGTGAGGATCATCACCTTCGCAAACTTTACTGCTTACCTGTTGGCTGTATCGTTTTGTGAAAATGATTTCACCAGATTCAACAGATATTGCTTTTGGCTCTAGTATTACTTTAGCTAGTTTTTCAGAGCATCGAACTTTAACATCACGAGAGCGTTTGCATTTATACCATTTGTCACCTTTTTCAACACATTCACTACGCTCTTCGTAATAGGTTGATGTTTCAACATCAGAACCATACAGAGCGGTTACTAAAGTGTCTGCGCCAGTAAGTTTACCTAATCGAGTACGATTATTTGAGTTTGTTAGGTCACCTTCATTAAAGCGCTGTTGAGCAATTACTTTATCAAGCGCTGCTTGATCAACAAAAGTAAAGTATGGCTTGTCATTAACGCGAATAGCTGAAAGGTTACTTTCAATTAAGTTCACTGCATTTGAAGAGCTTCTATCGGTAATAACAGCAATACGTTTTATTTTATCGGTGTTATCTTGATTAGCTGGGCGCATGTAGGTTACAGGTAGTTTTGCTGTTGTTAGTAGATTATTTAAGCCACCAATCATGCCGTTAATTTTACTATCTAAAGCACAACCAGATAACAAAATGCTAGAAATTACAGCAAACTGAATTCCTTTTTTCATTAAATATCCCTATTAAGTTTATATTCATATTTGTTGCTTATTTTTAACAGCTGTTATTAAATGAGTCAATTAAATATAAGTAAAACCTATGGAATTTCATGCTTTTTACTTATTCTTTAGCACTAATAACACACAAGATACCTTTAATAACCTAGTGGCTAAATCAGGTAAACGTTTAGATCCCGGTTCACGCGAAGCGCTTTACGAAGAGTTCAAAGCGCAAAAAGCAATGAAAGACTTAGAAAAAGAACTCGATAATTTAAATAAGTAACTGCGACACCTAATTTTTAATTTAATAGCGTAATTAGCTTTAATTAAATATACAGCCAGTTAGCTTTATTAAGGCTAGCTAGATAATAACTATGAGGGCTAGTAAGCGCTCATTTTTTGTGAAATAAAAATTTACTGACTATTTTAAAAAGGACTAAAAAATGAAAGATATTTTTTTCTTTGAATCTATGCTGACACCTAAAATCATTACTTTTGTATATTGGTTAATGTTACTAGGTGCTGTAATTTCTGGTGTAACCACTATGTTTGTGCAGTACGGTGGTGGTTTTTGGGCTGGGCTTGGTATTATTGTTGGTGGTGTAATTGGCGCTAGAATTTGGTGTGAACTACTTATCGTTTTATTCAAAATTCACGAGAATTTACAAAAAATAGCTAATAAATCAGAATAAAACTTTAACGTGTCACAGTAAGTTTCAGTTAGAAATAAAACCAGACACGTTATTTTATCCAAAAAACTCCGAGAAAACCCATTGTTCGACACGAAGTGGCGTCGATGGGTAGTTCACTTTAACCACTTTGAGGTTCAAAAAGCCTAAAATGCATTTGCAAACATAGTTTTAAGTAAATTATTTATAAAGAGGTTAGGGGGGCGCTGCGCTTCTTATTCTTTGCTGTTACTAACTGTTACGTTGTTGTTTTAACCAAGAAATAAACTCAGCTGCGGGCATAGGATAAGCCATATAATAGCCTTGCATACCGGTAATATTAAGTTGTGCGAGTGTTTTAGCTTGCTCTGCGGTTTCAACGCCTTCGGCAATAACATTAAAGCCAAGGTTGTGCGCAAGTGAGATTATAGTACTTACAATGGCAGACCCTCTTTTACCTTCATGTATTTTATCAATAAAGCTTTTATCTATTTTTAGCTCATCAACGGGGTAAGTGTGTATATAGGCTAACGATGAATAACCAGTGCCAAAATCATCAATCGAAAACCTAAACCCTTTAGCTTTGAGCTGCTGCATTTGTGCAATATTTTCAGCCATGTCATCCAGTAAAATGCTTTCGGTTATCTCCAGTTTAAATCTTGTAGGAGATATACCAAACGCATCTACAATACTAACAATATTGTTGTATAAGGAATGTGTTATAAATTGGCAGGCGCTAATATTAATAGCAACACAAAATGAATCATGAAGTTGCTGTGTTTGCTCTAGCGTTTTAATTAACATGAAGGCGTCAAACAGTACACTGCTTTGCAATTGATCAATCAGACCAGATTGTTCCGCAACAGGAATAAAGTAGTAGGGTGATATAATGCCTTTTATAGGGTGTATCCAGCGAATTAATGCCTCCGCGGCTATAATATTACCTTGGCAATCAAGTTGCGGCTGAAAGTAAGCCGCAAACTGCTTTTCTTTTATTGCAGTTATAATGTCGCTTTCTAGCTGTAAACGTAAGTCTAATTCGTGTTGCAGTGCCGGAGCGTAAAACGCAAAACGATGGCCGCCAAATTTTTTGGCGCTATACATAGCTGTATCGGCCCGCTTTAGTACATCGTTGCTTGTTGTGTCTGGGCCTTCAATAAAACTAATGCCAATACTGGCGGTAATTTTATAACTACAGTTGTTTATTTTAAATGGGTTTTTGAAGCAGTCGAGTATTTGCTTGGCACACACTATTGCCTGGCTTTGTGCATTGTTTTTATTACTACTTAGGTGCTTAGGTAAAATTACAAATTCATCGCCACCAATTCGCGCAATAATACCTGCTTTTTTAATAACGGTTTTTAACCGCATAGCAACTTCTAGTAAAACCTCGTCACCGATAACATGGCCTAATGAATCATTAATGCGCTTAAAGTCATTTAAATCTAAAAATAATAGAGTGCCAAATGAAAGCTGCTTTTTAGATTCGCTGATCATCAATTCAAGCGTGTCGGTTAGCATGCGGCGATTAGGCAATGTGGTTAATGGGTCGTAAAACACCAACTTTTTAACTTGCTCTTCAGCAAGTTTACGCTCGGTAATGTCGCGTATCATCCATAAAACATGTTTTTTATTTGGCTCATCAAGTAGGTAGTTATTAATAATTGACGTTCTAGCTTCAAAAATATGTCGGTTACCCATACAATTAAGTTCGTACTCGTACAGTTGTACTTGCTCTGTTTTCAGTGTTTTAGTAATGATAGAGATTACTTTATTAGGATCACCTAATGGTAGCGAGCTTATGCGTTGCTCATTACTTAAGCTATTACATTGCAACTCGTTGCTAGCACCATAACTTTCAATATACTGCGCTTGTTCATCAAAAATGATTCCTAAATCGGGGATCACCTCAATAAATGCTTTTAATTTATCGTTAGAACGTTGTAGCTCTAAACTAAGTGCTTTTTCTCTTGCGACAGAGCGCGCTTTTTCTATTGCTAGGCCCGATAAATGAGTAAAGCGTTCAATAAGCTTTAAATCTAATGCGGTTGGTGCGTTTGGATGGGTGTAATAAACGGCAAAACTACCGAGCACTTTGTTGTCTGAGGAAAAAATAGGAGTAGACCAACACGCTTGCAAACCATGTGCTAATGCAATAGTTTTATAATTAGCCCAAAGTGGGCTAGTAGCTATGTTACTAACAATAACTTGTTGCTCTGTGTACACTGCAGTGCCACATGAGCCTACATTATCTCCAATTGTAACACCGTCTATTGCTTGGCAATATTCAGGGGGAAGTTTAGGCGCAGCACCGTGGCGAAGTTGGTTGCCCTCTAGAGTTAAAATCGAGCTTTTAGCATTTTTAGAGTCAATTATTGCTTCAATTTGCTCGCAGATATTATGCAGACACAGGTGTATATCTACACCCAATGCGATTGCTCTATAATCTGTTGTTGGGCTGCAAATAATGCTGAATGTTGTGCTGGAGTCACTCAGAAAAGTTCCTAAATAATAGTTAATGTGTCTGAGCGCATAGCGTTAATAAAAACTAAAAATTTATTTTATATTAATTAAGCAGCACCTTATTGATATTGTAAACATTATCTAATTTAACTCAATACTAGAGTCGAATAAAATTTAAACTCTTTTCGTTTTTATTTTTAACTGGTTGTTATCATTTGTTATATATAACAACAATGCTCATTGTTATAAGTGGTGCTTAGTGCCTAAGGTGACTTCAGCGAAGTGCTTTTTTAAAATATCGAGTAACGCATAAGTCTTTGCAGCAATAAAATCTCGTTTTGGCGTTACTGCATACACAGTGTAGTTTGAACGTTGCCAGTCTTTATGAAGTTGCTTTAACTCTTTGTTTTTAATGCGTTCGCGCACTTCTGGCTCTGGTAGCATTGCATAACCTAATCCATCGCATACTAATTGAATAACTGATTGCATATTATTTACTTTTATACGCGGAGCATTAAGTGTGTATGGTGCGCTGTTTGGCTTAAATAATTGATAGTTTAAATGGCTGTGAGCTATATGAGCGTGCTGGTTTAATTGTTCAATACATTGATCATTTTTTGCTAAAGGGTGCGTCGCATTAACACAAAGAGCATAAGGCCATTGGGCTAATTTTCGGGCTATTAAATTTGAGTCGTTAAGTGGGCCAATACACAATGCTAAGTCGGCTCCTTCTTTAAGCATATCAACAGGTTCATCTGTCAAAAGTAGTTCTATGTTTAATTTTGGGTGTAGCTCTATTAAGCGTTTTAATGGTTCAGAAAGTAACCCAGCGCCAAAGCCAACAGGGGCAACTAATTTAAGTTTGCCACTTGGTATACCGGTTAAATACTGTAGTTTTTGTTTAGTCTGCTCTGCTGTTTGCAGCAGCTTTTTACAGCTTTGATAATAAATATCACCCGCTTCAGTTAAGCTTAATGATCGTGGACTACGATTGAATAAGTTTAACCCAACCTCTTGTTCTAATGTTTTAATTTGCTGACTTACAGCAGAAGTAGTCATGCCTAATTGTTTAGCAGCTAAGCTCATACTGTTTGTTTCTACTATGCGCACAAACATAGTTAACGAGCGTGTTAACTTGATATTCATAGTAATTAAGTTTTCCTTAATTTAATTATTAGCATACTTATATTGCTCGGCAATGCACTTACCACTAACATCGCAAATGCTAATCATTATCAATTAAGTGATTCTAACACGGGAAACAAATATGAACACCGCAAGTCGACAATTATTGCCTTTAAGTGCCGCAATTTTATTTACCTTTACAAATTATGCGCAAGCAAATAAAACAAACGATGATATGGAAGTGATGGTGGTCACTGCATCAGGGTATGAGCAGCTAATTAAAAATGCTCCTGCATCTATTAGTGTGATTGATAGAGAAGAGTTAGCGAGTCGTTTTTACCGTGATTTAACCGACGCTATGACAGACGTGCCCGGCGTTATAGTCACTGGCGGTGGCGACAGAAAAGATATTAGCTTACGTGGCATGGCTAATGGCTATACATTAATATTAATAGATGGCCAACGACAAACATCGCGCGAAACACGGCCAAACAGCGACGGCCCAGGCGTTGAGGGGGCATGGACACCGCCTATTGGGGCCATTGAACGTATAGAAGTTATTCGCGGTCCAATGTCATCTTTATATGGCTCTGATGCGATAGGCGGGGTAATCAATATCATTACTCGTAAAACACCTGAGCAGTGGTACGGCGAGGTGCGTTTAGATAGTACTATTCAACAAAGTAATGAGTCTGGGAACATTAACCAAGCTAACTTTTTTACAGCGGGCTCATTAGTTGATGAACTACTTGGAGTGCAGCTATACGGGCAATTTACAAAACGCGATGAAGATGACCTAGTAGCTGGTTTTAGAGGCAAAGAACAAAATAATCTTAAAGCTAAGTTTATAGTAACACCTAATAAAAATCACGCGGTTACATTAGAGCTTGGTCGTGCTGAACAAACGTTAGATGCGACTGTGGGTAAAACAATTGCGCCACTTGCTCCAGGGGAAAAGTGTGGCCGCCGTGGTTGCCCTGAATCAACAACTACACAATACGAGCAAAAAACCATCTCGGTAAGCCATAATGGTTATTATGACTTTGGTAGTTCTAATAGCTATATAAAGTACGATGAATACAATAATAAATCACGCGAAATGCTTATTAAAAATACTGATGCACAAACGATGTGGAGTATTCCGCTTGCGAGTGAGCATAATGCGACATTGGGCGCTTCCTATAAAAAAGAAGATTTAACCGATCATACCAGCAACAAATTAAGTGATGTATCGCAAATAGATAACGAGCAATGGTCTATATTTAGCGAAGATGAATGGCGAACCAGCGAGTTATTTGCATTAACCGGCGGTATTCGATACGACCATGATGGTAACTTTGGCGGCCATATTAGCCCACGTTTATATGGTGTGCTTAATGCGAGCGATAATTTAACCGTTAAAGGAGGTATATCTACCGGTTTTAAAGCACCTAGTTTACGAGCAACTACTCCAGAATGGGGGCAGGTTAGTCGCGGCGGTAATATATATGGTAATGCGAATTTGGCGCCTGAAAAATCAATAAATTATGAAGTAGGTGTTTATTACGATAAAGGTGAAAAGTTCAGTACCTCGGCCACTGTTTTCTATAATCAGTTTGACGATAAAATATCACGTATAGCTTGCCCATTAACTCAATGCACCGACGGTGCAAATGAATTTGGTTCAGACCCAACAACCTACGTAAATGTTGATGAAGCAGTAACACAAGGGTTTGAGCTATCAGCATCGCTTAAACTAAGCAGTAAAGTAAGTGCAAGCGCTAATTATACTTACACCGAATCGGAGCAAAAAACGGGCACTTATGCAGGAAGCCCATTAAATCAGTTACCAACACACTTACTGCAAACCTCTGTTAATTGGGTTTTAAGCGATGCATTTAGTGCATGGGCACGTATGCACTATCGCGGGGAAGAAAGCCAACCTACAACTGGGCCATCGCAAAGTAGCTTAATTGCTCCAAGCTATACCACAGCAGATTTAGGTGCAAACTATCAATTAAGTAACAACATTAAATTAGGCGTGGGGGTTTATAACTTATTTGATAAAGAAATTAGCGAAGTAGAGTATGGTTATGTAGAAGACGGACGTCGTTATTGGGCTTCTTTAGCATGGCAGTTTTAAGTGCTTTAATTAGCTATTTAATGACTTCTTTTTAAAAAAATAAATAATGGCTATATACTAAATAGCCATTATTTATCGAAATTTTCCGAGAAAACCCATTGATCGACACGGAGTGGCGTCGATGGGTAGTTCACTGCAGTAAATGCAGCCAGTATTAAAGTTTGTTTAAAAAAGCTGAAATATTATAAAATGCGGTTGGCTTTTACGCTTGAGTCGCTTATTCTAGCCACATATATGTAGCTGCTTAGTTTACACTTAAATGTTATTACTGCTTGCTACTACTCTATAATCGCACTTAATCCGCAAAGGTAACACCTCGTTTGAACCACCTAGACAACCATAACCAAGTTAATAAAATAAACGTTATTAGCGCCTTTTATTTAGCAGAAAATCTGTGAAAATTCCTAAACGCCTACAACCGCTAGTTGATGATGGTTTAATTGATGACGTACTCAGCAGGCTTATGAGCGGTAAAGAAGCCGATGTTTTTGTAGTGCAGTGTGGCGATCATATTCGCTGCGCTAAAGTTTATAAAGAAGCCAGTAAACGTAGTTTTAAAAAAGCCGCACAATATCAAGAAGGCCGTAAAGTTCGTGGTGGGCGCCAAGCGCGTGCTATGGGTAAACGCTCAAGTTATGGTCGCCAATTAGAAGAAGAAATTTGGCAAAATGCCGAAGTTGATGCGCTATCACGTTTAGCGAGTGCCGGTGTACGTGTACCCGACACCTACGGCTGTATTGATGGTGTGTTGCTAATGGAGCTTGTGTGCGATGACAGCGGCGATGTTGCCCCGCAGTTAGGTAATGTAGCCCTTAGTGAAGAAGAGGCGATTAGGCAGCATAGCTTAATGATGCATTACATTAAATTAATGTTGTGTGCGGGTATCATCCACGGCGACTTATCAGAATTTAATGTGTTGGTTGACAGCAAAGGCCCGGTAATTATTGACTTACCGCAAGCGGTTAATGCTGCAGCGAATAATAGCGCCGAAGCAATGTTTGCTCGCGATGTTAATAATATGCGCCGTTATTACGGCGAATATGCCCCAGCTTTATTGCAAACTCAATACGCCAAAGAAATGTGGGCATTGTTTTCTGAGGCTAACTTAACGGCTAACTCCACTTTAACAGGTGAATTTGAAGATAACAGTGAAGCCGCAGATGTTGATGCAATACTTGAAGAAATTGAAGCCGCTCGTGAAGAAGAGCTGGAGCGCTTAGATCGTATTCGAGACGTTGACGAAGATGCTTAAACTTAATTAAATTAAGCTGATGTCTAGCGTGTAGTAGCTAGACATCAAGCCGTTGCAGTTAAATTCAATAAAACAAAGGTTAACTTAATCGCGGCCTGAGCCCGTATAAAGCAAATGTTTTTTGTTTTAACGCTTTCTCTTTCACCTTGAGTAATTTAGCTGTTATTTCACTCCTATTCCCTGCGCTTTAAAGTACTGCTGCATTTCATTTGTATGTGGTTTAAATGCACGCCAGCGGCCAATAGCTTTGTTGTTGAGCGGTTGACGAACCTGCACTTTACTGGCGGTAGAAACCGGCGCTGTATTTAAATGAAAATCAATACACTGCGGTTGCCACGCTAAATCACAAAACTTAACTAAATCTTTAATTTGCACTTCGGGCTGCGCTACTAATTCCTCGTACTGAACTAATTTTATTGTATTTTTATGCAAACTTTGAAAATGCTGCATTAGTTTATAAAAACGGTTATAAAATTTAGCGGTATCAAGTAAGTCTAACGAATAAGCGTAATAAGGGTTATTAATACTAAATAGTTGGCGATAGTTACCTATACAGGTGTCCATTGGATCGCGTAGCAGGCAAATTATTTTTGCATTAGGTAATGCTTTAGTTATTAAATCAATATAAAAAAGTTAAAGGGGAGTTTATCAATAAAGTGTTTACTATTGCCTGTAACTACACGGGTAGCATTTAAGTAATGAGTGCCAAGTTGCTCAAAGTTAATTTGATAGGCGCTACTCAAGGTTTGGTTATCAAGCACGTGCGGCGAGGTGGTTTTGCTTATTTTTTTAACACACAAGCCAAAGTCTTGCAGCTCCCCTGCTGATTGCACGTCGCTGTGGCTTGATAAAATACGCTCTACTAAGGTGGTGCCAGAGCGCGGCATACCTAAAACAAAAATAGGCTCGTTGCTTGGGTTACCTGAGGCGTTTGGCTCGTTATGCTCAAGGCTTAATTTTTTAATATGTGCAAATAAAGCCGCTGAGCCCTCATTATCAAATGGTCTTTTTTTAAGTTTATCGGCTTTACCTTGTTGCAGTGCTAAAAAGGCATCCGAAAATGCGCCAATATCTTGATATTCTTTTGCTAGAGCATGGCCAATATGTAGTTTTGCATCGGGGTGAGTAACCTGTTCAGCAACCGTTTTTAAGCGTTCAATATGGTTAGCTTGCGTACTTGCCTTAGTTAAATCGCTCAATGCAAAGTGGCTTTGGTGGTGTAATGGTTTTAGAGTAATAGCATTTTCAAACGCATTTTGAGCTTGCTCAAAAAGGCCTAAAAACTTAGCGCAAACACCAAAGTTATAAAAGAACTGTGCTTGCGGAGTTTGTTTATTATTTGCCAGTGTTAACGCGTATTCAAAGTAATTTATCGCTTGTTCGTGTAAACCCGCTTGTGTGAGTGCAACGCCTAAAGTGTCTGCATCCAGCGCTTTGGTTATTTTGCTAAGTGCAACACTTAATGCGGTTGTTTTGGCTTTTTGTAGTTGTCCTGTAAGTGCGTAACATTTTGCCAGTTGCGCTGTGTATTCAACACTTTCTTGCAAACCTTGCGCTTTTTCAATCAGCTGAATGGCTTTGTAAATTTGCCCCACTTGTAGGTTTACCATAGCTAGTAAAAAATAGCCGTCTGCAAAGTCTGGTTTTTGGGTAACAAGTTCAACTAAAGTTTTATGTGCTTGTTGCACATCACCTTGGTTTAAGTAATTTATGGCGCTTTGATGTAACTGTTTTAGGCTAGGGGGCATAGTTAGCTCGTATAAATAAAAAGGCTCAAATAAATTTGAGCCTTTATGACATAGATTAAGTACAGTTTAAATGTAATTTAAATTATATTTCAAACTTGTAGTTAAATTTAATGCCTACCGTAAGAGGGCGGTTAATGTAATGGCCATAGTTGCGTTGTATTTCTGCGCCATTAGCACTTGTAATATCGGCATCTGAGCGACGCACCGATGTAACAGCATATTTATTAAACATATTATCAACATATAATGTAGTTGACCACGCATCTGCTGTTAACTTAGCAGAAATATTACTTAAGCTGTAACCTGGTAGTACTTCACCACTATCACGTAAACCAACTTTGGAAATAACGTCGCTTTGCGCAGTTAAGCCGTAGTTTATATCTAATGTTTTGTCGTTAAACACGTCAGTTTGGTAATTAATACCTAATGAAAACTGATGCTCTTGAGGTTGAATTTACAGCAGTGCGTTTGGTTTTTAGGCTAGGCAGAGCCTATGTAATGTGGTTATTCCCCAGAAGCAGGCGATAACGACGCATAAATGCCAAACATGTGCTGCCCGAAGGCTTCTATCTAGGGGGAAGTAACTTTTCCTGCATGGATGTAAGCCAGTAAAATAAAGCTGGGGCAGTTATTGAGCCCATTAGATAACAAACTTCGCGCCGGGATTAAATTGCCTCTAAATTGAACAAATTTTAATCCCTAAGATTAATACGCCCTAATCGCTTAATGAGGATAGTTTAACTGCTGCTTTGTGGTTTTGAAGTTGAACTGCCAACAGAGGCAATAATTACCAGTAATATTGCCAGCCACTGCCAAATAGACAATAGTTCGCCTAATATGAGTAATCCGGCTAATGCTGCAATTGCGGGTTCAAGGCTCATCATAATGCTAAAGCCTTGCGACGACATATTACGCAAAGTGATCATTTCTAGGGTATACGGCAGGGCGCTTGAGAGTACTGCAATAGCAATACCTAATGGAATAATATCCCAACTGAATGAAGAGGCTTGCAAAATTCCGCCATAGGGCACAAGTACAATGGCCGAAATAGTCATACCCATAGCCACAGTTGCACCACCAGAGCCTTGATTACCGGTTTTTTTACCAAAAAGAATATAACCTGCCCAACATGCACCAGCGGCAAGCGCCAATATAACGCCAACCGGATCTAGGCTTTCTTGGCCTTTCATATCAGGCAGTAATAATAAAATGCCCGCAATAGCACAGCCTACCCAAAATAGATCACGCTTACGGCGCGATGAAAATAATGCAACTGCTAATGGGCCGGTAAATTCAAGTGCAACGCCAATACCCAGTGGAATACGCTCTATGGCGTAATAAAACAAAATGTTCATACCGCCGAGGCTCAGGCCGTAAATTAAAATAGGAAATCGTTGGCCTGCGGCAGGTAAGTGTTTCCACGGTTTAAAAATCAGGCATAAAATAGTGGCAGAAAAACCTAAACGCAGTGCAGTAGTCCCCTCAGGGCCTACAATAGGGAAGAGTTGCTTGGCAAGCGACGCACCAGATTGGATAGTTACCATAGCGAGCAATATACAAAAAACAGCGAGTAAGAGTTCTTTCGTAGATGAATGCATTATTTTCCTTGTATATCACTATTAAATTTGGCGCATTCTACCTGTTTTTGATACTCGAGGTAAACTTATTCGATAAACAACATATTAAGCAACTTACGCTTTGTTATTGTTAAAGAAAACATATGTTGTTGCGACTGTTAAGCTCGTTGCTTCACAAGCTAAAAGTAGTTAAAAACGTATGAGCGTTAGCTATTAAACTAACACTCATATTATAAAGCGGCTAATAGGCACTATAGCAAAGGTTTAATTTGTCTCAAACGCTTTATCGTTTGGGTATACAACACCTAATTGTGCGCGAGCAGTATCAAGTACATGCATTACTTCAACACTAAGCTGGTGTGTATTAATATCCGATTGCGGCGCTTTTTGTGTCACCATTTGCATAAAATGATCAACTTCATATTTCATAAAATGCTCGTCAAAAGGCTGCGAAAGTAGTTCACGTTCACCGTTGTTAGCAATAAACTCTACTTTTTTGAGTTGCGACACTGCTTCAATCCGAATGCGGCCAAGTTCGCCTTGTATTTCGGTAATATTATCGCCTTGCGATATTTTTGAGTAGCTGATCACCGCTTGTTTATCGTGATAATTTAAGAGTACATCGCCTGCGCCATCTACACCTGTATCAAGGAGTACACCACTTGCGTGTACACTATTTGGTGCGCCCCACAGTGCTATTAATAAATACAGTGGATAAATGCCTAAATCAACCAAAGCACCATTAGCAAATTGAGGTAAAAAGGTATTTGGGCGCTCGCCATTTTTATATTTATCGTAGCGCGACGAATATTGACTATATTGTCCAATAAACTTACGCGGTGTACCAATTTTTAGCATGGCCTGTTGCAACAGTGCAAAGTTGGGTAAATGCGTGGTCATCATGGCTTCCATGTATAAGCATTGATGCTTTTTAGCGGTTGCTATAATAGCGGCTAGTTCGGCACTATTGGCCGCTGCTGGTTTTTCTCCCAGTACATGTTTACCTGCTGCTAAGCATTGCACTGCATATAACTGATGTAAGCTATTTGGTGCGGCAATATAAACGGCATCTACGTGCTCGTCTTGACAAACTTGCTCTATTGAGGTAAATATTTTTGCTTGAGTATTTTTTGGGTGTTTAGCTAAAAAGGCTTCGCCGCTCGTTGTTGCGCGCGAGCACACACCATATAAATTAAAATCGATTAAGGTGTTGGCTGCTTTTAATAAGGTATCGCTAATAAAATTAGTACCGACAATAACAAAATTCATGGATATTCCTAAAAAACAATAAAAAGTAGAGGAAAAGTAAAGCTTATCATTTTTTAGTGTGCATATCGCGAGGAGAGAAAGTAAGTATAAAACCACAGAGGGAAAAAGTAATAAAAAGGTTAAACCATCATATTAAAGTAGGTAGGTAAAACCTTTTAACTAATCAAACTATTTAGGACAGTATGTTGATTCAACAGCGTAAGTAACACTATGAGTAACTAGATACTTATTAGAAAGGTAGTTATTCACTGTCTTTTCGCACCATTGTAGTGCATCACCTTGGCTTTCATAACCGTTACCAGAGGCGTTCCAGCATTGCTTTAAGTCATTATCTCTATTTGAGGCAAGTATTGCGTTGGATTGAGTTATCTTACAAGAAGAGTAAGTTGACTTACTTGACCCATCTGAATTTGAGCCACAACCAACAAGAGTTAATGTAAGTGCTAATAATATATACTTTTTCACTTTGATACTCCGTTAGTATTTGTTTTGGTAACGTTCGTTAATTACGACACGGCTTTGACAAGGAACTTCAAAAAAATCATGAACATTATTTTTAAATAATAATTCCAAGCTGTAATAAGAGTTACACTCAAACGAAACACCAGAAGCTGGAAGCACTGTAAATATTTCACCATAAATATCAATTTTAACAGTATCAATAGATAGATTTTGAATTGAGAGATAGTTAGAGTCAGTATGATAAACATCTACATTTTTAATTGGAGATGGTAGATCTCCAGCATTTGCAAGTGCTGAAAACAAAAGCCCTGCAGCTAAGGGGAACTTATAAAGTTTCATAGTCGTCCTTTATGACATTATGGATAATATACTACTAAATCGACATTAGGATGAATGTTGATATTAGAGGCTGTATTGATGTATGGACAGCATATGATAGGAGTATTGATAAGTTACTGCTTTAGCCATCTATAGCATAACAATATCTGTATTATAAATGCAATATAATAAATATCAATAACTAATTGTTTTTATAGATAAAAAATGAACTTAGAAGAAGTTAATTCAGAGTGCTTTTAAACAAATAAAATCATCTGTAATTAGTGCTAATAAATTAGATTAGGGATAGAGAAAATAAAGGGAAACTAAAATGAATTAGCAGATCATTTTTTACTGCGCATTACGCGAGGAGAACAGCCAAACCAGCGTTTAACACTGGTGCTTAATGTGGCTTGCTCTTGATAACCCAATAATTCTGATATGGTTGATATAGTAAGTTGCCCTTGTGTTAGGTAGTGCTGTGCAAGTGCACGGCGCGTGGTATCTTTGAGTTTTACAAAGCTGGTATTATGCTTAGCTAGTTTGCGATGCAAAGTACGTGGATGCATATTAAGCGCCGCAGCAATCGTGTGATTAGAGCACTGATAAATAGGCAGCATGGGGCGCATTAACGCGCTTACTTGAATGGGTAATGGGCTGTTGTATTGACTATTTTTAGCTAAAAAGTTTCGTGCAGCCTCTACGTTTGTCAGCTCCCCTTGTTCAAGTGCTATGCTTAAGTCTTGTTTCGCAATCACAATACCCGCGCTGTTACGGTGCTCTATTACTTTACAGTCAAAATAGCTGTTATAAGCATACTTACTGGTGGTGAGCTTTTGTGGTAAAAAAACCGTGATAGGTTTGCATTGGTTATTGCTAAGCTTTTTAATCGCTCCCATTGCTAAGCCAATCGTTAGTTCGGTAACTTGGTTAATGTTAGGTAGCGGGTTGAGGTTAATTTCGAACGATAAAAATAAGCTTTTATCGTCCTCTAATGGATGAGCCGTAAGCCGAAGAGCAGGGCTGTGCAAATGTAAGTATTTAACCACCCAATCGAGTGCATCACTTAAATAGGTACCGCTTTTAGCGGCAATAGAAATATAACCCAAAATATCAAAACTTTGTCGGCTGGCGAGCTTTAAGCCAAAGCTGGGGCAATTAAATTGTTGTGCGCAGTATTCTAATAATGCTGCATAGCAACGATAGCTTACATATTGGTTTTCGAGCTGAGTAAAATCAACGTTAATATTACACGCTTGCATAATGGCAGCTACATTTGCGCCAAATTCTAAAATTAGCGTATCGATACCTTGTAAAGAAGTGGCTGACGTGGTCAACTAAATTCAGTCACCCTAGTTAAGAAACCATATCTAATGTTTCGGTTCGTTCTTCAAAGTCATTTGGGCTTTGATAATTTAAGTACGAATGTAAGCGACGACTGTTGTACCAC
>NZ_JACJDO010000042.1:0-29873 GCF_014163535.1 Pseudoalteromonas sp. SR45-4 | reverse complement strand
TTTTACTCGACTCACTGATTGACTCTTGCCTCGCTAAGCGTTGCTGTCTGCCGTCTCAGTGGGGTCGCATTATAGGGCGCAGCCAGTTTTACGCAAGCGTTTTTTAAAGAAAACTTAAAATAAAATGCTGTTCGCTTGATATTTAAACCAAACGATTAAAAACAATACTAAGCCATCTGCATTTTGGGTAACTCGACTTGGTTTTACATTCTAAGCAGGTATTGAGCAGTGCATAATTTAAGCACCACTCGATTGTTTGAGTAATATAAAGTGTGCTTATTACGCTACGCATATTAAGCATGCACAAATAGTAAACAAAACTAAAAGTCATGCAATTCTTTATAACTAATAACCTGAGTAATTAGAGATTAGAGAAAGCCAATGTACTTTTAATGTAGTTTAAAACTAATGGCCTTCATTATTTTACTATATAGTACTGAAGCTACTACATAGGTATTATTTACTTGCTCATTTACTACAAGCAAATATCCAAACAAGCGTTATCGCTTATTAATGGAAAATAGCGACACTATATAATAAGTACTGCCCTCCCTAACACCAAACTCGCTACTATTAATTTAACCTCTAAAGATAAACACGCCTTAGTGAATAGCTTTAACAAACGCGTTTAATTTAAACACTGCAACTTAAATACAGTGTGATATTATATCAAGGTAGCATAAGGATAAGAGAACGATGAATATAGAATCACTCGTAAGTAAAGCAAAACAAGTATGTGACAACCGTGGTGCGCGATTTACACCTATCCGTGAAAAGGTATTTCGTTTACTTGCAAGTGCGCAAGGTGGTGTGGGCGCGTATGATTTGCTCGAGCAATTAAAAGTAACAGAAACTGGCGCTAAACCTGCCACGATATACCGTGCATTAGATTTTTTGGCTGAGCTTGGTTTTATTCATAAAATTGAAAGCACCAATGCATTTATGTTGTGCCATCATTTTGATCATATTCATCCTGTACAGTTATTAATTTGCGATACCTGTGGATTTGTTAAAGAACTGCATTCAACCGTTATTTCGCATGAGCTAAATAGTTTAGCTGCGGAAGGTGGGTTTGTTGTATCGGCGCAAACAATAGAAGCACATGGAAGATGTGAGTCTTGCAGAGCTGCATAGTTTTAGTAGCGATATAAATATTTTATCTCGCTATTTTTTAGCACTAATTTAAGAGTAAATTATATGAATGTAGAGTTCATCAACCCTTTTTTATCTTCTTTAATCAATGTATTAAGTACAATGGCTCAAACACAATTAAAGCCAGGTAAGCCACGCATTAAAACTGATGAGAAAGCTTGTGGTGATGTATCAGGCCTGATCGGAATGGTTGGCCCGCAAACACGAGGCTCTTTTTCAATAACTTTTGATGAGCAGTTAGCACTAACTATCATGGAGCGTATGCTTGGCGAACGTCCAGATAGTATAAATGAAGAAGTAACCGATATGGTAGGCGAAATTACTAATATGGTTACAGGTGGCGCTAAAAACTTATTGGGTCAAAAAGGTTTCGACTTTGATATGGCAACTCCAATAGTTGTATCTGGTAAAGACCATACAATTACTCATAAAAGCCAAGGTAAAAAAATACTCATGCCATTTACCTGCGATGCGGGTAACGCCAATATTGAAGTGAGTTTCGATAAGTTATGAGTTGGCAACAAAAAGTCATTACTTTAAAACCTCGTATCCGAGGTTTTCATTTAATTGATAACGAAATACTCATTCAAATCCCCGAACTCACAAATTACAAAGTGGGTTTACTGCACTTATTTATTCAACACACTTCAGCTAGCCTAACCATTAATGAAAATGCCGACCCTACTGTACGTATGGATATGGAGAGCCACTTTAATGAATTTGTTCCGCAGTGCCAACCCTATTATCGTCACGATTATGAAGGTGACGACGACATGCCAGCTCATATAAAAACCAGTATTTTAGGCTGTGAGTTAAGCATCCCTATTACAAATGGCTATTTAGCTTTAGGTACATGGCAAGGTGTTTATTTAGGTGAACATCGAGACAGCGGTGGTACTAGGCGAATTGTAGCAACCATTCAGGGCGAGTTGTTTTAACAAGTCGCCTCATCAAAGCTTAAACCTCACTCCCGCCGCATACCCATTAATTATCACAGTAAAAACACATCACTTTATTGGTAAAGAACTTGCCCTTCGCGAGTAACTATCGTTGCTAATTACTAAAGGCTTTAACGCAATTTTTATCGAATGCATAGCGAGAAAACCTAGTGTTCTTCAGTCGCTGGATAGTTCACTGCATATGAAATCAGATAGAGAAAGATTGTATTTAAAATAAGAAATTTTTATGGCTTTTTGTTTGGGATATTTTTGATAGATATAAAAGATTGGAGCGGTACACGAGGCTCGAACTCGTGACCTCGACCTTGGCAAGGTCGCGCTCTACCAACTGAGCTAGTACCGCATTATAAAGTAGTCAGTAATTCGTCCGTTGGTGCGCAACAAATCGCGTTCAACATTTTGGCAACTGAACTAGTACCGCATTTTTATTCAACACTGCAATTTCTTTTGGTTAGAAATTGGAGCGGCACACGAGGCTCGAACTCGTGACCTCGACCTTGGCAAGGTCGCGCTCTACCAACTGAGCTAGTGCCGCATTTTTATTTCTTTAGTTATTTTACGTTGGTGCGCGACAAGTCGCGTTCAACATTCTAGCAACTGAGCTAGTACCGCATTATAAAGTAGTCAGTAATTCGTCCGTTGGTGCGCGACAGGTCGCGTTCAACATTCTAGCAACTGAGCTAGTGCCGCATTATAAAGTAGTCAGTAATTCGTCCGTTGGTGCGCGACAGGTCGCGTTCAACATTCTAGCAACTGAGCTAGTACCGCATTATAAAGTAGTCAGTAATTCGTCCGTTGGTGCGCGACGGGTCGCGTTCAACATTCTAGCAACTGAGCTAGTACCGCATTTTTACTTCTAGTTATATAAATAACTTCAATTTCTTTTGGTTAGAAATTGGAGCGGCACACGAGGCTCGAACTCGTGACCTCGACCTTGGCAAGGTCGCGCTCTACCAACTGAGCTAGTGCCGCATTATAAAGTAGTAAGTAATTCGTCCGTTGCTGCGCGACAAGTCGCGTTCAACATTCTAGCAACTGAGCTAGTATTGCTTTATATTTAAACAACTCAAACACACTAACCCCGCGTGGGTTATCGTCTTGAGCGGGGCAGGATTCTACAATAATACAGTGTGTTTGCAAGTGTTTTTTATAAATTAAAGAATTTTTCTCTATAGACCTTTAATTCCATAATCGAATCTTTAATGTCGTCTAGCGCAAGATGTGAGCCTTTTTTATTCACTTGTGCAAGTACCTCTGGTTTCCAGCGACGCGCGAGCTCTTTAATTGTGCTTACATCTAGATTACGATAGTGAAAAAAGTCTTCCAATTCGCGCATGTATTTATTCATAAAGCGACGATCTTGCCCTATTGAGTTACCACACATCGGTGATGCACCTGCAGGTACCCATTGTTTTAAAAAGGCTATTGTTTGCTCAACCGCGTAGGCTTCGTCGTAAGTACTTGCCTTGCAGCGTGCTGTTAAACCCGATTTTCCATGCTGAGTGGTACACCACTCATCCATATTATCAAGCAACTCATTACTTTGATGAATGGCAATAGTTGGCCCTTCAGCTAATATATTCAAATCAGCATCAGTGACAACGGTCGCAATTTCGAGTATTTTATCGGTCTCTGGTTCGAGTCCGGTCATTTCAAGATCGAGCCAAATTAAGTTTGATTTATTAATATTCATAATTACCTAAGCGGTGCTTTCCTTTAGATCCAGCGCATTTCGATATATCATATTAGCATCATACGTCGAGCTAAAGCATTTTTTAGCTAAGTCGACATTTAACTAAGGTTATAGGCCTCCTGTGGCAAAACAAAAAAAATTAAGTAAAGGCCAGTCTCGTCAGATCAAGGCTAATCATCAAAAGCGTATAAGCAGTGCTGATGCAAGGCCTGCTAAAAAAGGTGCGCAAGAATGGCAAACCGATAATTTAGGCCAAGTAGAAAGCGCTATTGTGATCAGTCGTTTTGGTCAACATGCCGATGTGGAAGTTGAAAGCGGCGAAGTACTACGCTGTAATATACGCCGCACTGTGTCTAATTTAGTGTGTGGGGATGAAGTACTGTTTCGTCGCGCTAAAGTAAGCGAAGGCGATTTAGCAGGTGTAATTGAAGCAACGCAAGAGCGTCGGTCACAACTTACTCGCCCTGATTTTTACGACGGTGTAAAAGTAATAGCTGCTAATATTGACCAAATATTAATGGTGTCAGCAGTATTACCCGAATTTACCCCAAGTATTATCGACCGTTATTTAATAGCCTGCGAAGATATGGGTATAGAGCCTATTTTAGTACTAAATAAAATAGATTTAATAGATGCGCAAGGTCTTAGTGAAATACAAAAAGTACTCGATGTATACCGCAAGCTCGACTACAAAGTTTTATTGGTTAGTAATATAAGTACCGATGGTATTGACGAATTAAAAGATGTACTCGTTGGCAAAAACAATATTTTTGTTGGTCAAAGTGGCGTAGGTAAATCTACTTTAGTTAATACCGTACTTCCAGATGCTGAAATTCTAACTAAAGAAGTTTCTGAAAACAGTGGTTTAGGCCAACATACCACCACGGTATCTCGCCTACATCATTTACCAAGCGGCGGTAACTTAATAGATTCACCGGGTATACGTGAATTTGGTTTATGGCACTTAGAAGTTGATCGTGTAACTTGGTGCTTTAAAGAATTTAGAGAATTTATAGGCGGGTGTCGATTTAGAGACTGTAAACATTTAAACGATCCGGGCTGTATAATTAAAGAAGCCGTAGCTGATGGCAAAATTTCGCAATTGCGCTTTGACAGCTACCACAGAATTTTAGAAACAATGGCCGATGGCCGTGCAGGCTCTCGCGCGCCTCGCGTATAATTTAGGAAACAACCAGTGAGTTTAGATAAATTTAAAATCGCAATGCAGTACGCAATGCCAAAACACTTTATTTCACGCGTAGTAGGAAAACTAGCCGCTGCTAAAGCGGGTGTGTTAACAACCACGTTAATTAAACTGTTTATTAAGCAATACAAAGTAGATATGAGTGAAGCTAAACACCCAGATCCTGCTCATTATGAAAGCTTTAACGAGTTTTTCACCCGTCCGTTAAAAGATGGCGCACGCCCAATAGTTGCAGACAGCGACATTATTATTCATCCAGTAGATGGCGCAATTAGCCAATTAGGCGATATTGTTGACGGCCAACTAATTCAAGCTAAAGGTCACGATTACAGCCTACAAGCACTACTTGGTGGTAATAAAGACGATACAACCCCATTTTTAGGCGGTAAGTTTGCAACTATTTATTTAGCGCCAAAAGACTATCACCGTATTCATATGCCAATTGATGGCACATTAAGTAAAATGATTTACGTACCAGGCGATTTATTTTCAGTAAATCCGCTGACTGCGCAAAACGTGCCTAACTTGTTTGCACGTAACGAACGTGTGGTTGCTATTTTTGAAACTGAAATAGGCCCACTTGCTATGGTACTGGTTGGCGCAACTATTGTTGCCAGCATTGAAACTATTTGGGCGGGTACAGTAACACCACCAGCTGGTAGCGATGTATTTAGCTGGAACTACCCAACCAAGGGCGAAAACGCTATTAGCCTTAAAAAAGGTGAAGAAATGGGCCGCTTTAAACTTGGCTCTACCGTGGTACTTGCTTGGGGCGACGACAAAGCGGATATTCTTGATGATCAACTTCCTGAAACAGTGACCCGCTTAGGCACCCCGTTTGCCAAAATTGATGATTAAGATATAGATATCGATATAGATATCAGGTAAAAAAAACCCGCGTTTATGGTAATAAACGCGGGGTTTTTATTTTTCAGTGAGTTTATAAATTCAATCGCGGTGGAAAATAACTCGCCTACAGTTTGCTTAAATACCGAGTTTGGCTGATCTCTGCCTGATACCTAACACCTGAAACCGTGGCTTTACCTACACTCCTTACAGTCGATATCTTTCACCACTTTAAATTGTTGCTGCTGCAAAGTGAGTGCATTAATACTCATAAACACACAATCGCTAGAATGACCTAATAACATATTGAGTGTCAGCTGCGCCTGCATTGAGCCGATAATACCCAACAGCGGACTTATTACTCCGGCGTTATCACAATTGATAAGCGGCGCAATATCGTTTTGTGGAAAAATACAGCCATAACACGGGCTATTTGCATTTCTAAAGTCTAAGCCAATCAGCTGCCCTTTTGTTGCCAGTGCCGCACCCGAGATTAACGGGGTTTTATGCTCTATACAAAAGCGATTAACACTGTAACGAGTGGTAAAGTTATCACTGCAATCCAACACAATATCCGCATTATTGAGTAATGCTGCGCTATTATCTTGAGTAAGCTTTTCAGCGTGAGTAATTATAGTGATTTGGTTATTCAGACTTGCAAGCACTTTACCTGCTGCAACCACCTTTTTTTGCCCTAAGTGATTTACTTTATAAAGCACTTGGCGCTGTAAGTTCGAAAGCTCAACCGCATCATCATCAATTAAAATAAGCTTACCAATACCCGCAGCAGCTAAATACAGTAATGCGGGGCTGCCTAAGCCGCCCGCACCTACTACTGCAACACTTGCCGACTTAAGCTTTAACTGCCCTGCAAGTCCCACTTCTTTAAGCAATATATGGCGACTATAGCGCAGCATTTCTTTATCGCTAAGTTCATTCATTTGGCTATTAACCTGGCCCACTTTAATTTATTGCCGCTTGCAACGCACTTATTGCCTGCACATAATCATCGGCTTCGCTAATTGCACGTACCACAGCCACACTACCAACGCCTGTTTTAGCAACTTGGCTGGCGCGCTTTAAATCTATACCGCCAATTGCCACTGTTGGGTAGCTTTGCATCAAGGGGACAAATTTAAATAACTTTTCTAGTCCCTGTATTTGCCCTGTCATATCTTTGGTAGTGGTAGGATAAATAGCGCCAAATGCCAAATAACTTGGGCGGTAATTATGTGCGCGGAGCATTTCATAGAAGCCATGAGTAGAAAGCCCCAGCCTAAGTCCTGCATTTTTAATCGCCGCTAAATTAGTGCTTTCTAGATCTTGTTGGCCTAAATGCACACCATATGCACCATGCTTAATTGCAAGTTGCCAATAGTCGTTTATAAATACCTGCGCATTATATTGCTCCCCCAGTGCCACTGCTTTTGCCACTAATTCGTCAAGTTGTGCATCGTCTTTATTTTTAACTCGTAACTGCACAGTTTTAACGCCTTGTTGTAAGCACTTTTCTAGCCAGTCAACACTATCAACCACTGCGTATAAACCTAATGATTTACTTTCGCAGGGTGCAAAATCTGCAGCCATATTAAAATCAAGCGGAACGTCAAAATCGAGTTCATCACCTAACCAACTGCCCGCTTCTATTACTTGGGGGTAATCGGCTAAGTTGGTTGGAAATGAGGTTTGTGCTACTGGGCCAATTCCTTCTCCGTAGCGCACCGCTACTTTCAATCCTTGATTAATATAAGCTTTAGCTAAAATAAACGCATCTTTTAACGGGTAGTCTTTTGCTAAGCAAGCAGCAATAACCGAGGCCATACTGCAGCCTGTACCATGGTTATGTGGCGTTTGAATTTTTTCATTTCCCAGCCAGTATTCTTCGCCTTTTTGAGTGAAATTATTTATGCAGTAATCTATACAGTAGCCGCTTGGATAATCCCAATGCCCGCCTTTTATAACCACGGCTTTTGCGCCCCAGCTTAATAACTTATTGGCGGCTTCTTTTATTGCCGCAGGACCAATTAAGTACACGCCAGTTAATAACTGGGTTTCGTGCGTATTTGGGGTTATTACATCCACCAGCGGCAATAAGCATTCTTTAATAGCACTTACTGTGTCTTCCTCTGTTAATAAATCGCCGCTAGTAGCAATAGCTACTGGGTCGTAAACAATAACAGGCGGCACTGGCCATTTGGCTTTATAGTGGCTTATATGTTCACTGATCAATTGAATTTGCTGCACATTTGCCAGCATGCCTATTTTAATTACTTTGGCTTTCATATCTTTTTCGAGCGCTAAAAGCTGCGATTCAATAATATCGGTTGATACGGCATTAATTGCCTCAACACCTAAACTATTTTGCGCAGTCAGTGCTGTAATAGCAGTGCACCCATGCACACCAAAACTTTGCATTGCTTTTATATCGGCTTGAATACCTGCGCCACCGCCTGAGTCTGAGCCGGCGATTGTCCATACTACGTTATTCATATTCGTCTCACTTATTCTTGATGCCAAAATGGCATACCCATAGTCGGGGTTGAAGGGGCTGCAACGTCTTTTTCAGGCATTGCTTTGGCGTTATATGCAAAACGTCCAGCCTCTACCGCGGCTTTAAATGCTCGGCTCATGGTTATAGGGCAACCCGCTCCGGCAATCGCCGAATTTAATAATACTGCATCATACCCTAGTTCAAGTGCTTGGCAGGCATGCGAGGGCAAACCTAAACCAGCATCCACTATTAACGTTGCCTCAGGTAAGCGCTCTCTGATTGTTTTTAAATTATAACTGTTTAACAAGCCTTTACCTGTACCAATGGGTGCACCCCATGGCATTAATACTTCACAGCCTAAAGCATTTAAACGCTGGCACAGCACTAAATCGTCTGTGCAATATGGCAGTACTTTAAAGCCATCGTCGATCAGTATTTTAGTTGCTTCTAACAGTGCAAACGGATCGGGCTGCAAGTTGTAATCGTCCCCTATCAGTTCAAGCTTAATCCAATCGGTAGCAAACACTTCACGGCACATTTTAGCAAGCGTAATGGCCTCTTTAACACTATGACACCCTGCTGTATTTGGTAAAATTTTAAGCCCAGTATTTTTTATTAACTGCCAAAAATCATCACCCGCAGCCGCACTTTGCTGACGCCTAAGCGACACCGTGACTATTTCAGCGCCCGATGCAACAATCGATTCATTCATCACTGCAGGCGACGGGTAAAGCGCCGAGCCTATTAGCAATCGGCTTTTTATTTGCTCACCATAAATAGTTAAATAGTCATTATTTAGCATAGCTGTTATCCGCCCTGAATCGGCGAGAGCAGCTCAATACTATCACCCTCAGTTAATTGATAATCGCTATGCTGGCTTTGCGGTATAAACTCACCATTAATCGCCACCGCAAATGGTGCAACACCACCAAAATCTTGCAAACAGTTAATGAGCTTATTACTGCTAATAGCTATTAACTCACCATTAATTGTTATGTTCATTTAATTTTCACTCTATGCATAAAAGGGCATTTGCCACTAAACTTGGCGCTAACATGTAACCATGACGATATAAGCCATTAATGCTAATAACTCGCCCAACGTGTGTTACTTGTGGGCGGTTATCGCTAAATGCCGGGCGTAATCCTGTTTGAATATTTAATAGCCGCGCTTCGGCAAAACCGCTGTGCACCGTATAAGCTGCCGAAAGTAACTCTAAAGCAGAGCGCACTGTGGCTGGGCCTGTATCTTGCGACTCTATTTCAGTCGCGCCAATTACGTATTCATTATTGGGTTTAGGCGCTATATAAATGGGGTAACGCGGATGCATTAAGCGCACGGGTCGCGTTAAACTCACCTCTGGCGCGTATAACCTAGCTACTTCTCCACGCACGCCCCGCAGAGGCTTGTCATCTTTTGCGCCAAGCCCTCGGCAATCAATAATATAATCAAACTCTCGGTTATTAATTTTATTATCGTTAATCGTTACCCGTTGATTAAATACAAACTTTACTTTGCGTTTATTGAGCTGTGTAAAGCTGGCTTGATAAAATGCCTGATTATCTATTTGCCCGTCACAGGGTAAAAATAACCCCTGACTAAAACGATTAGCAAGCTCAGGCTCTAACATTTCAATTTGCTGGGAATTCACCGACTCCCCTGTATAATTAGCTAACGGTTTTAGCCGCTGAGCAAAGCTTTGTAAATCGCCTTTATCTTGCTGATGCGCGACAACTAATGTGCCCTGCTGCTGAAAAAAAACCTCACTATCAAGCTCATCAATAATCCCAGGCCAACGCTTTATAGAATCAAGCCCCATTAAAGCTAAATCAGCCTCGCACAATACCGACTCAGCAAGAGGAGCAAGCATAGCCGCAGCCACCTTGCCTGCGCTGTTTTGAGAGTGCTCATCATCTGCCTCAAATACAGTAACTCGGTGTTGCTTACTCAGCTCAAGCGCCGCCAACCTACCGGTTAAACCAAACCCCACTACCGCTATATTGTAAAACATAAAAGTTCCTTTTAGCTGCGAGCCCTCGCTGCCCGCAGCCCAACACCTTAAGCTGATTTATATCGCTTTATGATATATTTCTGATCCGGTTTTTTTAAACTCGTCCGACTTAGCTTTCATTTGTGCTTCTACATCAATCATTTTTATTGTAATCGTATCTGCAGCATTAGCAGGGTCAATGCCACGCGCTTCTAAATCTTTTGCATATTCGCGTACTTCTTGACTGATTTTCATTGAGCAAAACTTAGGGCCACACATAGAGCAAAAATGCGCTACTTTACCCGACTCTTGCGGGAGTGTTTCATCGTGATATTCGCGGGCACGCTCAGGGTCTAAACCAATATTAAATTGGTCATGCCATCTAAACTCAAAGCGCGCTTTTGATAGGGCATTATCACGCTCTTGCGCACCGGGGTGACCTTTTGCTAAATCGGCGGCATGGGCAGCAATTTTATAGGTAATTAAACCTTCTTTTACGTCTTCCTTATTTGGCAAACCTAAATGCTCTTTAGGTGTTACGTAACACAGCATAGCGCAGCCGTACCATGCTATTTGAGCCGCACCAATACCTGAGGTGATATGGTCATACCCAGGTGCAATATCAGTAGTTAACGGGCCTAAAGTGTAAAACGGTGCTTCGTCGCAATGTTTAAGTTGCTCATCCATATTGGCCTTAATCATATGCATTGGCACATGCCCGGGGCCTTCTATAAATACTTGTACATCGTGTTTCCAGGCTAACTTAGTCAACTCACCTAGGGTGCGCAATTCGCTAAACTGAGCTTCATCGTTGGCATCAGCAATCGAGCCTGGGCGCAGGCCATCGCCAAGCGAAAAACAAATATCGTATTGCTTTAAAATTTCGCAAATATCTTCAAAGTGGGTGTATAAAAAGTTTTCTTTATGGTGCGCTAAACACCACTTTGCCATGATAGAACCACCGCGCGACACAATACCGGTTACTCGTTTTGCGGTCATTGGTACGTAACGCAGTAGCACACCTGCATGAATAGTAAAGTAATCGACGCCTTGTTCAGCTTGCTCAATGAGCGTATCGCGAAAAATCTCCCAGGTTAAGTCCTCCGCTACGCCGTTTACTTTTTCCAGCGCTTGATAAATAGGAACTGTGCCAATAGGTACAGGCGAGTTACGTACTACCCATTCGCGAGTTTCATGAATATAACGCCCAGTTGATAAATCCATAACGGTATCGGCGCCCCAGCGAGTAGACCACACCATTTTCTCTACTTCTTCTTCAATCGATGAGCTTACCGACGAATTACCTATATTAGCGTTTACTTTTACCAAAAAGTTACGCCCTACAATCATAGGTTCGGTTTCGGGGTGGTTAATATTGTTGGGTAATATAGCCCGGCCACGCGCAATTTCGTCGCGTACAAATTCAGGCGTAATAAAATCAGGAATACTGGCCCCAAACGACTCGCCTTTATGCTGCGCGGCTAATAGTTCAGCATGAATTTTTTTGCGCCCCATGTTTTCGCGTATCGCTACGTATTCCATTTCAGGGGTAATAATGCCTTGGCGAGCGTAATGCATTTGCGTGACATTTTTACCCGCTTTACCGCGGCGTATTTTTGGTAAATGCTCAAAACGAAGATGATCAAGCCCTTCATCAGCCATACGTTGTTGCGTAAAACGTGAAGTAACTGATTCAAGTAACTCGGTATCACCGCGACTTTCAATCCATTGCTCACGAAACTTTGCTAAGCCTTGGCGTACATCAAGCTTAAAGTTTGGATCGGTATACGGGCCTGATGTGTCGTAAACACGTAGCGGCTCGTTTGGCTCATACACTGGATTTTCATCACTGCCGCCTATATAAGTATCGCTTAGGGTTATTTCACGCATTCCTACACGAATGTTGTTTTGCGTACCCTCAACATACACTTTGTGCGAATTAGGAAAGGGTTGTCCCGTTAAGTTATAAATATATTCAGATGCAGCGGCTCGCGTTTCACGACGCGATGATTTTTTTGCAGTATTCGACATGACTTACCTCATAGTTTATGGGTTGTCTTGTGCGAAGAATTGAGAAGGCAAAATGCCTCATTGGATCGTAGATTGGTTAAGCAGTTTACTGTCACAGCCAATCTTGGCAGCCAACAGAACTTAATACCGGATGGTATAACTTGTACGCATAAAAAAAGACGCACAAGCGTCCTATTTTAGGCAGCTTGTTCCCTACGCAGGTATTAGCCTGATCAGGTTCACGGATCCCGCTTTCGCGATCTCAGCCTTAACTAATTATTTAGTTAGGCACTCCGACAAGTATTAATACCAATTATTAAATATACCTTTGCCACTTATAACTGCAGCTGCAATGCTAAGTTGTTTGGGTATCAAATTGGTATTTGTAATTTATTAATTTGCGAATAGTATCTAGCAAATCAGCGTTGAGTGTACGCCAGTTAAAAATCGCCTGCAAGAGGGCGTTTTTTATTTCGCAATAAATACAAATGTTTTCTCGCCCTGCATTACCAATTGCTGGTCTTGCATTTTAAGCTGCGCGCCTTGTTGCAGTGCGTGTAGTAACTGCTGCTCAAACTTATCAAGTTGTTGGCCACACGACTTACGGGTCATCCCTATTTTGTTAACTGTTAAGCTACTATCGTCCAGCTCACCTTCACCAAAAAATTTATTGCAGCCAGCAAAACCATTGACTTGCAGTGCTTCAATAAAACCCACCGACGCATTAAACGAAGGCGGAATAGCTAGGCCATCAATACGTGATAACTGCCATTGAGTATGTTTAAGCTGCTCTGAGGTAACCGTTTGCGTTGATGCACAACCAACACATAAACCGATTATAAGCATGGGTATTGCTGCTAATTTCATGTTATTACTAATTATTTGTCTAATTACTGTAATAATAACAATTTTTAACAAGTTAATCCGTTAAAAATACATGTTTAAAGTGTAAATTTTATCGTTCCTGATGAAAAACCCCGTCATTTATATCGGGGATGTAAGTCTTTAATGCGTAGCATTAACATTACTTAGGTCTATTTTGTTGTTCTATATAGGCTGTTAATACGTCCAATGACGCGCCACCGCAAGATCCAGCAAAGTAGCTAGGCGACCAAAGCGCACCGTTCCATAAGTTGCGGTGTATTTCTGTAAACTCTTTCCTCATTAGTCTTGAGCTAACACCTTTAAGCGAATTAATTAATTTACTTAATTGTACTTTAGGAGGGTATTCAATTAACAAATGAACGTGATCTTGCTCACCGTTAAATTCGACTAAATCAACTTCAAAATCTTTACACACACCTAATAGTATCGCCTCTAGCCGATTTAAAATTACATCATTAAACACCGTGCGCCTGTATTTTGTCACGAATACTAAATGTGCATGTAATGCGCTAACACAGTGCCGACCTTTTCTTACTTCTGCCTCATTCTTATGCGTCATAATTATAATGGACCAATAGTTGATTGTCATACTTAGGTATATATAATAAGAGAAAGCAAGGAGTAAGACCAAGTGATTTTAATAGCATACAAATACAGAGTTTACCCAAATAATGAACAGGCGCTAATGCTTACTCATACATTTGGCTGTGTTCGTTTCGCTTATAATTCAGCACTTGGTTACTCTAAAGAGCAATACGACTTAGGTAATAAAACCAATTATAACGATTGGAGTAAAAACCTCACTCAGCTTAAAAAGAACCCTGATTTTGCATGGTTGAAAGATGTTTCAAGTGTGCCATTGCAGCAAGCATTAAAGCACCTAGATAAAGGCTTTAAATCATTCTTTAAGTCTGGCTTTGGCTACCCTAAGTTTAAAAATAAACAGGGTAATCAATCAGTAAGCTATATGAGTAACGGCTTTAAGTGGGAGGCTGATAAGCAATCGTTAACACTTGCTAAGATGAAGCAGCCATTAAAAATTAAGTGGTCACGCTCATTTACTGGTAAGCCTAGTTCGCTGACTGTATCTAAAACTAAATCAGGTAAGTACTTCATTAGTATCTTAGTTAAAGAAGATATTAAAAAACTACCAGTAGCGAATAAAACGGTAGGCGTAGACGTTGGCATTAAAGATCTTGCTATCTGTTCGGATGGCACTAAGTTCAATAATCCACGATTAACAAACAAGTACGCTAGCAAGCTAGCCAAAGCACAACGTAAACTAGCCAAGAAGAAAAAAGGCTCTAACAACTTCAACAAGCAAAAACGTGTTGTTGCTCAAATTCACGAAAAGATAGCAAACTCACGCAAAGACTTTACCCAAAAAATGACAACGAAACTTGTAAACGAAAACCAAGTGATAGGGATCGAGTCATTGAAAGTCAAAAACATGGTTAAGAACCGTAAGCTATCTAAGCATATCCACGATGCTAATTTTGGTGAAATAGTAAGGCAGTTAGAATATAAAGCCGATTGGTATGGCCGTAAAGTGTCAGCTATTAGCCAGTGGTTTCCATCAAGTAAAATGTGTAATGAGTGCGGTTCGCTGTATTCTGGTAAATGGTCATTAGCTATAAGAACGTGGTCTTGTGAATGTGGAGCTATCCACGATAGAGATCATAATGCTGCTATTAATATTCATAATGAGGGATTAAGGCTAATAGCTTAAATAATTTGTGGCGGTAGGTAGTACCGACACATTAAATGCTTGTAAGAGGTTTTAGAAGTCTAAAGTGATCTAGTATCACAATGCTTAAACCGTTGACGACAAGAATCCCCTTGATTTATCTGGGGGTACTTCAATCAGAATCCGTTTTAAATAAATTATCTATTTGCGCTGGTAAAAATGGCCGACCTTTTTCATTTAAAGCTGTGCCGATTACCAATGCATTAAGCATTATTTTCTCATCGTGTTTACGGATCAGGGTTTGTTTAAAAGCAAATTTAAGTCGGCTAATACGTTGTGGCTCTACAGCTACATAAAATTCATCACCCGGTAATAATGACTGTTTATAATCCATTTCGCTGCGCATCACGACCAGGTTAATTTTATCTTTGGCAAGCTGAGCAAAATCAACCCCATGTGCATGCAAAAATTCATGGCGCGCATGCTCTAAGTAATTAAAATACACACTATTATTTACAATGCCTTGTAGGTCGCATTCGTAGTCACGCACTTTAAAGTCTACTGTAAAGGTCATATTCGTAATCCAAATTATTTAACGTATAATTGCCGCGTTTATAGCACATGTACTGAAATAATTGCTACCATGCAAGTCCCTAAAATGGAGTTAAGTAACCTAATGAACTTACGTTTGTCTTTAATTACCGCCGCATTATTACCACTGTTTGGTGCATCAGTTACCGCCAACGCTGACGATACAGATCTAGAACGCATTGTTGTTACTGGTGATTTTCAACGAGAAAGCATTCAAACCTTAAGTGCTAGCGCCAGCTTATTTAGCGAAGATGAAGTTAATTTACGAGGTGCAACCTACCTAGATGAAATGCTTGGGAGTACTGCCAATATTAATTTTGCTTCTGGAGCTTCTCGCGGTCGTTATATTCAAATTCGTGGCGTAGGACTACGTTCACAGTTTGTTGACCCCATAAATCCTTCGGTTGGTTTAGTTATTGATGGCATTAACTACTCAGGCCTTGGTGGCAGTGCATTATTATTTGATATTGACCAAGTAGAAATTTACCGTGGCCCACAAGGTACACGCTTTGGTGCCGACGGTATGGCAGGTATGATCCAAATGCAATCGGCGCAAGCAACAAGCGATCCTAGTTTAAAACTACAAGTAGGTGCAGGCACTTACAACAGCCGCGAAGCAGGTCTTGCTGCAAGTACAGGTTTAACCGACGATACCAGCGCTCGTGTTAGCTACTTTCGTAGAAAATCAGACGGCTATGTAGATAACCTATACCTAAATAAGCCAACTCAAGGGCAAGACGAGCAAGTAGCACGCTTTAAATTAAACAGCCAAGTAACTGCCAATTTACGCACAGAATTAAATCTACACTATATAGATATTAACAACGGTTACGACACGTTCGCACTTGATAACGGCCGTAACAGCGTTGCCGATGAACCCGGTGAAGATAACCAATTAAGTTACGCTATTGGTCTAAATAACACTTATACGGGCTTTGATTTATTTGACGTAAACTTAAGTTTATCGGCGATCGACAGTGAATTATTTTATAGCTTTGATGAAGATTGGGTATGTAACGATCCGAGTAAACCGCAACTTTGCGCCGCCGGTTTGCATCCTGATGGTTACAGCTCAACTGATGTTTACAGCCGCGATCGCGATGATCAAGGGGTCGATTTACAATTTAAAAGCAAAACCGGCAACTGGGTTGCAGGTCTTTACTATCAAAACCGCGACGTAGATTTAGAGCGCCAATACACCTGGTTAGCTAGCCCATTTAACTCAACGTATGAAACCAATAACGTGGCAGTATACGGCCAATTAGCAACTCCTATTGGGCCTAAAACCACTTTAATTACCGGCTTACGTGTTGAGCAATACCAAGGTGATTACGCCGATAATAACGGTTTTATTGAAGATACCGACGACATTATGGTTGGCGGAAAAATAGCGCTTGAGTACCAAGTAATTGATCGCACCATGATCTACACCAGCATTACCCGTGGTTATAAAGCAGGCGGCATTAACTCAGAAGCGCTCGCTAAAGCCAAAGATGAAGGCTTAAACCTTGATGCTGAATTTTTTAAACAACACACCAGTTTTGATCCAGAATACTTATGGAGCGGTGAGTTTGGTGTTAAAGGATCATCCCTTGATGATAAATTTATTCTACGTTTAGCTGCGTTTTACATGCACCGCGACAACATTCAGTTAAAGTCATGGCAAGTACAAGATCAGAAGTTTACCGGTTATGTAGATAACGCGAGCTCTGGTAGTAACTATGGCCTTGAACTTGAAGGTAGCTACCAGCTAACCGACGATTTACTTATTAGCGGTAGTGCTGGTTATTTAAATACTAAAATAAATAAATTTGTAACTAAAGCGGGTTTAAACCAAGACGGTCGCGACCAAGCACAGTCACCTAAATATCAATACGCACTGAGTGCTCGTTATAACCTTACCAACGAGCTTTATGCCATGGTAGGCGTTGAAGGCAAAGACGATTATTACTTCTCAGATAGCCATAATGCGCAAGCACCAAACAGTAATTTAGTGAATGTAAGCTTAGGTTATGAAGCCGATAGCTGGGCTGTACGCGCTTGGGCACGTAACGTGTTTGACGAAACAGTACCTACTCGCGGTTTTGAGTTTGGCAACAACCCACTTGATGGTTACGCTGATCATACCTACACCCAACTTGGTGAACCACGTGTAGCTGGCGTTACTTTTACACTTAATTTATAAAATAAAGCTGACAGCTTTTAGTACTCAGTTAAAAAAACCGCGTTTATTAAAATAAACGCGGTTTTTTATGTGCTAGTCGTAGATCCTGATCATGCGAGAGGTTAGTTACTAACTGACAGCCCCCCTGCATGTTAAGTTGCTTTAAGCCCTTGTCACATCAAACGCAATAACTTCTTTTATATTACTCTTTTGCGTGGCTAACATTACTAGCCTGTCTATGCCCAGCGCTACCCCTGCACAAGGCGCTAATCCATGTTCAAGCGCAGCAATTAAATGCTTATCCATTGGTACTTGCTTTAAGCCATTTTGTTTACGATATTCATTATCGTCATTAAAACGCTTAGCTTGCTCTGTCGCATTAGTTAGCTCGTTAAAGCCATTAGCTAATTCCATATTTTTATAATACAGCTCAAACCGCCCTGCTACGCGACTGTCATGCTCACAAATTTGTGCAAGTGCTGCTTGCGATGCCGGAAAGTGATACACAAAACACGGCTTATGTTGGCCAATTGTTGGCTCTACTTTCATACAAAATAAAAGCTGCAGTAAGGTATCTCTATGCGTTTCATTTTTAGCTATATCAGCAAACCCTTGCTCGCAGGCAAGTTGTTGTAATTGCTCTAAACTAGCAGTGAGTGGATCAAGTCCAAGTACTTGTTCAAATGCGTGTTGGTAAGTTAACCGTTCACTCGGCGCAACATCTAAAATAAGCTGCATTAGCTCATCTATTTCAGCCATTAATGCAAATTCGTCAAACCCCGGTCTATACCATTCCAGCATAGTAAATTCTGGATTATGATGGCTGCCAGCTTCTTCGTTTCTAAATGCTTTACACAACTGAAATATAGGCCCTGAGCCCGCCGCTAACAAGCGCTTCATTGCAAACTCTGGAGAGGTTTGTAAATATAGCTCAAGGCCGCTGGCGTGCCCTGGGCCTACAAATCGAGTGTTAAAACTCACTAAGTGTATATCGGTTACACTGGCTCCGCTTAAACTGGGGGTTTCTACTTCCATTACATTGCGAGCATAAAAGAACTCGCGAATACTGCGTAAAATAACAGCTCGCTGCTTAAGTGTTGCAATACTTGCACTGGGAGCCCAAAGATTTACTGACATATTTTCTCCAAAAAAAATCCCAGCTTTTAAGCTAGGATTTTATAAAGCGACGCTTAAAATTATTTAACGCGGCTTACGTATTCACCGTTACGGGTGTCTACTTTAATAACTTCGCCTATTTGTACAAATAGTGGAACACGTACTACAGCACCAGTACTTAATGTTGCAGGTTTACCGCCAGTTCCGGCTGTATCACCTTTAAGGCCCGGATCAGTTTCAGTGATCTCAAGCTCAACAAAGTTAGGTGGTGTTACTACAATAGGATTACCGTTCCATAATGTAATTGTACACACGTCATTTTCAACTAACCATTTACCCGCATCGCCTAACGCTTTTTCGTCAGCGGCAATTTGCTCAAATGTTTCGTTATTCATGAAATGCCAAAATTCGCCGTCTGTGTATAAATACGCTAAATCAGTATCCATTACATCAGCACCTTCAACAGATTCACCCGATTTAAAGGTTTTTTCAAGTACTTTACCTGAAATAAGTTTACGGATACGAACACGGTTAAACGCTTGGCCTTTACCAGGTTTTACCATTTCATTTTCTATGATACTACTAGGCTCGCCATCCATCATAATTTTTAGGCCGCCCTTGAACTCGTTGGTGCTATAATTCGCCATCGTTTCCTCTATTTATATTTTTTCGAGTAATCTACGTGCCAATGATACAAAGAAATGAAGCAAATTTGCATAAAAACTGGCAAAAAGAATTAGCAAATGTAGTTACCTGCCCAAAAGTGTTGCTAGAAATGGTCGGTTTATCGAGCCAAGTCCATGATAACGACATAAAAGCTCGTAGCTTGTTCCCAGTTCGTGTGCCAATACCATTTATAAAAAAAATGCGTAAAGGCGATGCAAACGATCCATTATTATTACAAGTTATGCCGCGCCATCAAGAATTCTTAACTAAAAGTGGTTTTAATAAAGATCCCCTGCTTGAGCAAAGTAACCAGCAGCCAGGGCTATTACACAAGTATAAATCGCGTGTTTTAGTAATGTTTAAAACCGGTTGTGCAGTAAATTGCCGCTATTGTTTTAGACGCCATTTTCCGTATCAAGAAAACCAACTTAATAAGCGTAGCCTGCTAGATGCGCTTAGCTATATAAAATCCGACAATAATATAAATGAAGTGATTTTAAGTGGTGGCGATCCGCTTATGGCCAAAGACGATGCCATTAGTTGGTTTTTAGATGAGCTTGAGCAACTACCACAAATTAAACGCATGCGAATTCATACCCGTCTGCCGGTGGTTATTCCGGCGCGCATCACCGATGAGTTATGCGAAAGACTTGCAAGGTCGCCATTAAAAATTGTGTTTGTTAATCATATAAACCATGCCAACGAAATAGACGACGACTTTAAAGCCGCAATGCAAAAGCTTAAACAAGTAGGTGTAGTGCTATTTAATCAAGCGGTTATTTTAAAAGACGTGAACGATACAACTGCAGCACAAGTGAATTTAAGTGAAGCGTTATTTGATGCCGATGTATTGCCCTATTATCTACATTTGCTAGATAAGGTAGAAGGGGCAAGCCACTTTGACATTAGTGAGGAGCAAGCAATAAAAATAATGGCAGAGCTGTTAGAAGCCCTACCTGGTTTTTTAGTGCCTAAATTGGTCAGAGAGATTGGCGGTGAAAAAAGTAAAACACCTATCGATCTTAAGTTAATTTAAAGCAGTATTTAAACGTAAATGTTTACGTTATTACCCAGTGTTGCAGTCGCCGACTTAGTCGGTGTTTGCGCGCTGGATGACTGCGCAGCACCCTCAATCAGTGCTAATGCAGCTGCGCCATCAGCTAGTTGCTGTTTTTTAGACAATGCAGCGCTCAACACTTCGCCGCCTTGGCTTGAACTTGGCATTACCGGTAAATTTCCGCCTGTTATATTCATAAAATTAACCCACCTTTAATCAGTGTTTGTTGTGCAATAATTTAAAAGGAGTTAAACAAGGCACAGTGCTAAAAACCTGACTTTTAAATATAATCCAAGTAACATATACAGTATACGCATGCTACATAATAAATTATCGGCAACTCAATACAAAGCTTTAGGAAAACCATGGATTCTATTATTGAACAACTCAACGCTAACTTAAAAATTGTTTACCGACAGGCGCTTGATGCTGACAAAAAACTCGACGAGTTACAACAGCAAGGTCACGGCAAATTTAAAGCACTCTTTACAGCCGACTCAGGTTTTACCTTTGAAGCTAAACGCTTTAAGCCATATGTGCTTGATGTAGCAGCCGACGTAGAGAGCTTATCTAGTGACGGTTTTAATGAAGAAAAACTTAAAACCACCGTTATTAAATTACAGCAACTACTTACTTTGTTAGCTACGTTTAAGTAACGTAAACTTTAGTTAAAAAGTTTATTATTCTATAAGCATTAAAAGCGCCGCTATTTAGCGGCGTTTTTGTAAAGCTTAGTTAATCAACTTTCGATAATATTTCCTCACCAAACCACTCTGTAAGTAAGCGTTTTTCGTAATTAAATGGCTCATCTCGGCCCATTTTAATTTTATCCATAAAGCCCATATCTTTAAGCTTTACATCACTTGCTGCACTTATTACCTCACCTTTTTCATTAGTAAGTGAATAATTAAGTTTGAGTTGCGGAAAGTAAATAGGCTTAACCACCCTGATTTCATTTATACCGCCATAGCGTACATCGCCAGCTAAATCGACATCAGTAATCTCTAGGCTAAGTTTGTAGTCTTTTGGCAATTGCTCTGCAAGTTTAGCAACATGCTCTTCAATACTGCTCGCTATATGCTTATGGTACGAAGCTTTACCTTGATTGGATTCGCGTACATCACGATAGTCTTTAAAATCATGCCATTTAATAGCCGACTCACCCGCATGGGCAAGTGCTGGTAGTGCAAAGCACATTAACATTGCGATTTTGTTTACTGGATTCATATCACTCTCCAAAAAGGTGCGCCGAATATTACATTATTGCAATTAGGGCATGCTCAGTATTAACACCTAAATAACTGAGTTCATTTTAACAGCTGTTTATTAACTATAACTTAATCTTATGACATAAGTGTTATTTAAAGCGTTCAAAATGTAATCAAATATGTAAATCTAGCTTTTTTAAAATAACAGCGTATTTAAAGCAGATAATGCATGTAAAATATCGCAATTTATGGTGCAATCAACACTATTGATAAAAGGTATCCACGGAGCATTCATGACTATTTTAGTAACCGGTGGCGCAGGCTATATTGGCTCGCACACTGTTTTAGAACTTTTACAACAAAACAGTAATGTTGTTGTTATTGATAATTTAAGCAACTCATCATCAGAGTCACTTACGCGCGTTAAAAATATTACCGGTAAAGAAGTAACTTTTTACCAAGGTGATATTCTCGATAAAGCATTTTTAGACTCAGTATTTGCTAAGCATACTATTGAAAGCGTAATTCACTTTGCTGGCTTAAAAGCGGTGGGTGAGTCGGTTGTAAAACCAATTGAGTACTATCAAAATAACGTACAAGGTACATTAACACTAGTTGATGCGATGCGCGATGCGGGTGTATTTAAGTTAGTATTTAGCTCATCAGCAACCGTTTATGGCGACCCAGCAAGCTTACCTATTAAAGAAGACTTTCCTGTTGGTGGCACCACCAACCCTTATGGCACATCAAAGTTAATGGTTGAAATGATGTTGCAAGATATCGCAAAATCAGACGAGCGCTTTGCCTTTGCTATTTTACGTTACTTTAATCCAGTAGGCGCGCATGAATCGGGGTTAATTGGCGAAGATCCGAACGGGATCCCTAATAATTTATTACCGTATATTTCACAAGTTGCTGTGGGTAAGCTCAAGCAACTAGCCGTATTTGGCGATGATTACGACACAGTAGATGGCACCGGCGTGCGCGACTACATTCACGTAGTCGATTTAGCTTTAGGACATTTAAAAGCGCTGAATAAAATTGCCACAAACACCGGTGCATTGGTTTATAACCTAGGTACAGGCAACGGTTATTCAGTACTGCAAATGGTGAACGCCTTTATTAAGGCCAGTGGGCAAGCAGTACCATATCAAGTGTCACCACGTCGTCCAGGCGATATAGCCGCTTGTTACGCAGCTCCTGAAAAAGCCCTGAATGAACTAGACTGGCAAGCGATGCGCGGTATCGATACTATGATGCAAGACACCTGGCGCTGGCAGTCAAATAACCCAAATGGGTATAAGGGTTAAATAAAAAGTAGCTTATAAGCTTTGCCTGTTGAGCTAACAGGTAAAGCACCTACGAATAAATAAACACCGAATCACGCTTAACTGACTGCTGAAAGCTTCGCTTTGGCTTATCTAAAGCGAAACGCCCTCTTAAACTCTATGTGAATAAATTACTTAAAACTTTATTACACAAACAGAAGTGAATGAGGTAAATGCGAAGACACTAAAGCATAGAAATTACGATCCCTGCTCGTCACGCTAACTAATTGTGCGCCTATAGGATACATTTAACACTGTGCTCTTTTTACAATTGTGTTGTAGGTGAAGAGCTCGCTTACGCGAAAAGCGCAGCTTTTAATATGTATAACTAATAGCTCGCCGCTGATAGTCAACAACTTTGCTTTTAAGTCTGCGCCCATTGTCTTAGCAGGTTATGATACACACCCGTTAGCTGAATTATCTCTGGGCTGTCTTCTACTTTTGTACGTAAGCTTTGAATTGACATATCTAAATCAAACAATAATCCACGTTTTTCGTCACTATTAACCATGCTTTGCAGCCAAAAAAACGAACCTAACCTGCGTCCACGTGTTACAGGTAATACCCGATGTAAACTAGTTGATGGGTACAACACCATGCTCCCTGCTGGTAGTTTTACGCTATGAGATCCATAAGTATCTTCTATAACCAGTTCACCGCCGTCGTACTCCTCTGGTTCGTTAAAAAATAATGTCATAGAAACATCGGTACGAATTTTTACAGGCGTACCTGGTACTTGCCTTATTGCGTTATCTACATGCACGCCAAATGAATGACCACCTTGATAACAATTAAACAGTGGGGGAAATATTTTTGCGGGTAAAGCCGCCGACATAAACAAATTGCTTCGTGCTAAAGCGCCCATAATAATTTCGCCCAGCTCTTGAGCTTCAGGGCTATTTTCAGGCAGTTGTAGATTGTTTTTAGCTTTCGTTGACTGATGACCTGCGGTAATACTACCGTTAGCCCACTGCGCTTTTAATAATTTATCCCGACAATAAGTAACTTCTTCTTTGGTTAATAACTCTGGAATTTTAACTAGCATGTGCGCCCTCTCACATAAAATAAAGTAAGGGCAGAAATATCTGCCCTTAATGATTATGTACTCTTAAACTATCGTTTAAAAAGAGTAACTCGCTGTTAAGCTAAACTTACGACCATTCCCAGGTACAAAGTGTCCGCCACCTAGCTGATCAACATAATCTTTATCACCCAAGTTTTCAGCATTAAGCTGTAAACTCAAATCTTTTGATACATCGTACGCTACCATTAAATCAAAAATAGTATAACTTGGAGCACGAGAGCGAGTAACACTAGTTCCGTTATAGCGTTCACCTAAATATTGCATACCTGCACCAAACGATAACTGCTCAGATATTTCATATGTAGTCCACACACTTGCACTATTTTTAGGAGTACGAGCCAGTTCATTACCAATTTGGCTTACGTCATCACCTAGTGCTTTAGTCACTTCGCTATCTTGATAAGTGTATGAAGCAATTACTGTCCATTCTTTAGTAATTAAGCCCGTTGCTGAAAGCTCTAAACCCTGTACGCGCTGTTCACCACCAAGTATTTCATCACTTGAGCTATCTGCAAATGGGTCATCTGTACGGGCATTCGTTTTTTCAGTACGAAAAAGTGCAGCATTTGTCTGTAAGCGACCATCTATTAAGCTCCACTTAGTACCTAGCTCGTAACTACGGTTTTTTTCTGCTTCTAAATCAGCAGAATTATTACGTGAAGAAACTGTAAGCCCCTCTGCAGATGGATTAAACGAATTCCCCGCGCCTAAATACACACTGCCGTTATCTGTTGGCTTGTAAACTACAGCTGCATTCCAGCTAAATAAGTCGTCGCTTGTAGAAATTAACGCACTCGGATCATCGTAATCATTATGATAATCAGTAGTAAAGCTGTCAAAGCGAACGCCACCTGTTACTTCCCATTGTTTATTAAGTGTAACGGTATCAAAGGCATAAACAGCTTGGTTTTTCGCTTTTGCTTCAATACTCGTACCGTCACGACCATACACACCCGTAAATGCAATTGTTGCATCCGGGTTGTATAAGTCGTTACGTATTCCATCTTCGATTAGATTGTCTGGTGTAGTAGCAATAAATTTATGGCGTGTAAACGTTTCGTTAGCAACCTCAATACCCACTACAACATCATGGGTAAAGCCAGCAAACTGATAATTACCAATTAAATCAACTTGAAGTGCAGCGAGTGAATTTTCTGTATCACGTGTTTTTTCATCGGCAAAAGTAATATCGGTATCTGTTGTAACCGAAAAGTAGCGCGGTGCTGTTGTTACTGATTCGCGCTTCACTTTACCTAAACGACCTTGAACACGTAGCATGGTATTTTGAGAAAAATCATACTCGTAGCGTGCAGTTGTTGAGTAGGCTTCAATATCCTCATAATCACGGTAAATATTACCGTAAAAGTTATCAAAATCGACAGGAGAAGGTGCTCGAGCACTGTCTGTAAGCTCAGCTACAGGCGTATCGCTGTAAACCCATGGAATGCCGTAATCGGGTAAATTGTCTTGGCGTTGATACTCTAGATTTAAATCAAAACGGCTGTTTGTACCAAGCCCTGTTGCAAATGCTACCGCAACTGCATTTGTTTCATTTTCAACATGGTCACGACCAGCAACATCGCCCTTATCTGCAAGCAAATTGATGCGCAAAGCACTAGTATCGTTTACTTGAATGTTAGTATCAAAACGACCACGGTAGTCATTTTCAGTACCTAAACGTAGTGATACATCGTTAAACTCGTCTAATTTTGCTTTTTTACTTTCTAAATTAATACTACCACCCGTTGCTCCTCGCCCTGTTACCGCAGAGCCTGGACCTTTTGCAACTTCAACCGCTTCAATATTGTAAGTATCGCGGGTATAACCTGCCACATCACGTATACCATCCACAAAAATATCGTTTGTTGCACTAAAGCCACGAATCGACATGCTATCGCCAGTAGGAGCGCCGCCTTCACCTGCAGCCAACGAAATACCCGACACATTACGCAGTGCATCTTGCAAGCTATCTACGTTTCTATCTTTCATTACCGCTTGATTAATTACCGTCACTGTTTTGGCTGTATCTAATAGCGGTTGTGTATATTTATGCGATGTTGATTTTTCAACTACATAGCTAGATTCAGTTTTTGTTTGCGCTTTAGTTACCGACAATTCTTGAACATCCTGTGCGCTTGCCCAAGTTGAAAGCGTGGCTGTAACAACCGCTGCAATTGGCTTTACGTAGGCATTTCCTTTATTCGATGGCTTACTCATGTTTACTCCGTGGTTTTTATTAAGTACTTAACTCTTGTTAATTGAAGGTACATATTTAATTTCGATAAAATCCTACCATTACACCAAATGAATGTAAACGATAACTGTTATCAGTTGTATTGCCGGTGTAATTGCTATATTGTATACACACTTAAAAATTAACAGTAATTACTCTGTGTAATTACTCGTCATAACTTTCAGGATTGTTGTTAAGTGATGCGAAGCTTAATTAAACCAATGAGTGTGGTTATCGCACTCTGTAGCGCCATAGCAGTAAAGGCTGATACCGTTAGCGAATTAGAGCAACTCGTTAATAAATGGCTACAAATAGAAAATCAAAACAGTGAATTGAATACACATTGGTATGAGCAAAAAAATAGCATGAAGCAAACCTTAACGCTTCTAAGTGCTGAGCAAAATCAGCTAGATGAACTTAATAAACACCGACAAAAAAACTCTACCGAGTTAAGTGAAAAACGTGAGCAGCTTATAACTAAACAAGCTGAACTTGAAAATGATCAGCAACAATTAACAACTCAACTTGAGCATATTATTGAACAGCTCTTATCAACACAAATACAACTTCCTCCACCGCTTCTAACTAGCTGGAAAAACCTTGGAAATTTAAGCAACTCACAACTCTCTAATACCGAAAAGCTGCAAACAGCACTTAAAATGCTAACTTTACTTACTGATTTTCAGCAGCGTATTTCTATACATGAAATGGCCATTAAGCATCCCGATGGACAAGAAGTATGGGTAAAACAACTTTACTTAGGTGCAGCACAAGCATGGTTTGTTAGTGAAGACTTAAGCTATGCAGGAATTGGTTTTGCAAGCGAGTTAGGGTGGCAGTGGAAGTTTGACTCAAACATAAATGCCGAACAAGTTGCACTAGGTATTGCTGTACAGCAAAAAAAACGCGCTGCTGATTGGGTAACCCTGCCGATGTTAAATTACGCAAATAAAATAAAGCAAGAGGATAAATAATGGCTGTTTTTCGCATAATGAAAATATTTTGCGCCGTTATTTTACTAACAAGTAGTAACCTAGCGTTATCTGCAAGTAGTGAACAAGCAAAACAAAGTGTTTTAAATGATATAAAAACCGCGCAACACACTCTTAACAGTACTCAAAAAAGTATTGCTAAGGAGCAAGCCGCTCTAGCAAAAAAAATATTTACTAAGCAGCAGTCTCTTAATAAATTACGTGAGCAAGCAGCCGTTAGTCGCCGACTAGCTGACGAAAACACATTAAGCCTTAATCAATTAGAAACTCGCTTAGATACTTGGCAACAGCAACAACAGTATCAATTAAACTTACTTAACCGATTTGTTCGCCAAAATAAAAAAACTAATAACGCTAATAAAAACGCTCAGGTTAGTAATAATCAAAACGAGTTATTAAACCAAGTTGTGTTGTTTCTTCACAATCAGCAGCAGGCACTTTATCCTCAATTTAAAAAGCAATCCGTTGTACTAAATAATGGCGAATTAACCCAAGCAGATACCCTACAAGTAGGTCCGGTTGCATGGTTTAGCACACAAAAACCTAAACTTATGGGTTTATTAGATTTGGATGATGAATCTAACGCACTAAAAGTAGCGCTAGTACAATCAACAAGTAACGATAACCCATTCGATAACACCTTAAAACAAAATGGTGTGGGGTCGACTCTCCTTACTTTCGACCCGAGTTTAACGCACTTAGTAACTAGCCAAGCCCAGCAAGAAAGTCCGCTAGAGCATTTAGAAAAAGGCGGTTTATGGGCTATTCCTATTATTTTATTTGCCTGCTTTGCATTAACAATAGCGCTATTAAAAGCCATACAACTATTGCGTTTAAGTAAAGTTAAAATGCACTCGCAAATGCAATTACAGCAATTTTTTAAAGCTGAAAGTACAAACGTGTTCACAGGCATGCAGCAGCAGTTATTTAACTTAACCCTGCAAAGCGAAAAAGGCCAAGTGCGAGACGATCAATTATTTAATCAACTAATACACGATAAACACAAGCTCGATAACTTTATTGGCGCTATTGCCGTTACGGCAGCCGTAGCTCCATTACTTGGTTTATTAGGCACTGTTAGCGGCATGATCGAAACATTTAAAATGATGACCTTGTTTGGTTCAGGCGATCCTGAGGTTGTATCAGGCGGCATTGCACAAGCACTTATTACTACTGAACTTGGCTTAGTTGTTGCCATACCTGCATTAGTATTAAATGCGCTGCTATCGCGTAAAGCAAAAGCTTATTATAGCCAATTAGAAGGTTTTGCTCTGCAATTAAGCCAACTAGAACAAGGAGAAAGCAATGTTTGAACAAATTATTAGCAACCCTATTTGTTGGTCTATTCTTTTATTAGCTTTATTTGTATACCAACTTATTTTTCATGACTTACTGCACCTAAAACAATACCAAGCACAGCGTAAAGGCTACTGGCAAGAAGTAAGCTCTATTTTAACAGCCGCGCTGCCACTACTTGGTTTATTAGGCACCATTGTTGGCTTGCTCGATACATTTAAAGTAATGGCATTGGGCCAAAATGAATTAATGAGCGATGCCATTGGTGATGCATTACTAACAACCCAACTTGGTCTTGTGTGCGCAATTCCTGCATGGTTAATACAAGCTTATTTAGCCTATTCGCAGCGTAATCCTAAATTACATATATTAAGTAAACAGCTAGGGTAATAATATGCAATCACGTTTAAAGCATAAGCTAGAGCAAGAGGCTGGGCAACATATTGATATGTCGCCACTACTTGATGTGGTGTTTATATTATTGATATTTTTTATTGTTACCACAGTATTTGTACGTGAAAGTGGTGTTGAAGTTGATAAACCGCAAGCTGTATCAGCAAGTCGTCTTGAGCAACAAGTTATATTTTTAGCCATAACCGACACCCAACAAGTATTTTTTGATGGTAGTCAAATTGGCGTCGCTGGTGTGCGCTCTAGTGTAGAGCAAATGCTAAAACAGCAACAACGCCCTGTGGTTATTCAAGCTGATAAAACAGTACCTACTGAGCTACTAGTTCAAGTAATTGACGAAGCAAAGCTTGCCGGTGCTGCGCAAGTTAACCTAGCTACTAAGCAATAATATGCACACGATTAACTCAGCTCAAAAAACAAAAAACATTCGCCATCCGCTTTTTGCCTTTGGCCTTAGCCTGATTGTACTTAGCGCTGCATTATTGCTTTTATGGCTTGGACAGCTTGCCGAACACCATATGCAGGACAAAGTAGTAGTACGTGAAATTGCAATGGTAGCACTACCTCCACCGCCACCACCTTCGGTATCACAGCAACAAACAAGTGAGCCTATGCAAAGCCTAACTGTGCAAGGTGCTGGTGCAGCTATTCAGGCTGTTGATGTTAAGATTAAAAGTAATTTAAGTATTGTAAAGCCCGATACGCCAAATATAAAAGTAAGTACGCCGCAGTTTCAATCAATGAATGTAAATTGGGATGCATTTAACTTAAATCAGCTCGATGATTTACCTACTTTATTAACGCCTGTCA